>CACZPT010000051.1 GCA_902783085.1 uncultured Methanobrevibacter sp. | reverse complement strand
CATAACTATTAAATATAAAGATATACAATACTTTATTTATAATGTATGAAACTATTTTTTAATTTGTTTTTGAGGGAGGAATTATATGAGTAATGAAATTGACGATGTTTGTGAAATACTTGAATACATTACTAACGAAAATAGTGTTCCACGTAATATCAGAGAAGCTGCTAATGAATCTAGTCAACTTCTAAAAGATGAAGATAAAGACCAGTCAGTAAGAATAAGTACTGTACTTGGAAAATTAGACGAAATTAGTAATGATCCAAATATACCTGTTCATGCTAGAACTTTAATTTGGGAAGTATTATCCAAATTAGAATCCATCTAATATTTTTATTTTTTTATTAATGGCAACAGAAACTGTAACGCCATTAAAAGCTGTTTTTTTATAAATCAATTCTGAATCATCGCCTGCTATTATTAATGCTGACGGTTCACATACTCCAGGAATACCAAATTTCGATTTAACAAATTCAGATTCTTGAATATCATCAGATTTAAAGTCTTTCAATTTTTCTATTTCAACAAATTCAACTGGAATATTCAACTCATCAGATAATTTTAATATGCCTTCTTCGTCTTTTTTAATTTCAGCAGATGAAAATTTATTAATTCTAGATTCATGCATGTTTAATTGGTTTAAAACTTTTTTTATTGCGTCATAAATTTCATATTGTGATTTACCACGTCTGCAACCAATTCCAAAGACAATTCTATATGGTGATAATGTAATTTCATGTTTATCACATTGAACTAAAATATCGCCATTTTTCACTTTACTTGAAAAATAAATTGAAACATTCATTTCAAGTGTATTATCATTTATATATTCAAATAAATAATCATAATTTCCATCGCTATTTACTGTAAAAAGAATTTCCTTACCAGCTAAAATAGCTTTATTAAAGTATAAAATCTCAGATGTACTATCAATAGATAAGTATAAATCAGATGCTAAAACATCAATTCCTAATTTATTATTAACATCAGTGGATGTAGTTATAACCGCCTGAGCACCAATTAAATCTGAAATTTTTCGTGTTAATTTATTAGCACCACCTAAATGACCTGAAAGAATACTAATTACAAATTTTCCATTTTCATCAATATTTAAAATAGCTGGATCAGATGTTTTTGAATTAATTAAATTAGAAATAGATCTTATTAAGATTCCAGAAGCCATTATTGCAATTATAGCATCATATTCATAAAATATTTTATTAAAATTTTCTTTAACATTTTTATGATAAATATCACATTTAATAATCATGGAATCCTTATCTAAAATTTCTTTTAATTTAAAAGATAAGTCATATCCTTTTTGTGAAACTGATTGAATTGCTATTTTCATATTATCATTTTAACTATTAGTAAGATTAGAAATATAAATATTGTATATAGCAATATTGTTAATTTTGTTAAGCTAATTGCTTTTGAAATATCATTAACATTTATTTCATCTGTATTATCACCTAAAATATATGTATGTTTTTTTATAAGTTGAATATCAAGTGCTCCTGCTGTTGAAGCCATTGTAAAACCAGAATTTGGACTTGGACAATTTCTTGCATCACGTCTCATTATATAATAACTATTTTTCCAATTAAATTTTAATATAAAAGCTGAAATTACAACAAAAAGCCCAGCTATTCTTGATGGAATATAATTCAAAATATCATCTAATTTTGCTGGAAAATAACCAATATAAATTAAATCATCACTTTTATATCCAAGCATTGCATCTAATGTATTTGATATTCTATAAATAAATGGAACTAAAAGTATTACAAAATAACAGTTTATATTTAAAATCATTAATACAATTGAAATCAATGTCAAATAAAAAATTGGTGCAACATATGAATCTGTGATATTTTCACTCATACTTTCGATTGTTGCAGATACAATGAAACCTTCAGTTAATTCTTCTGTATTTCTACTAACCAAATATGAAACAGCTTTTCTTGCTTTTGTAATATCTTCAAGTAAATCATCTTCAACACTTTTAGCGGTAGAAATTAACATTTTTATGGAAAATGTTGATGATAAAACAATCGAAAATACAATAAAATAAACAATTTCATTAAAAGAAGAAATATATAATATTATTAATAGTAATACACTTGAAATAACACATGTCAACAATGTAGTCAGTAATCCAGATAATTTATTTCTAAATGATATAAAAATCCTTTTTGAAAAATCTATTATAGACCCGATTATTACTACAGGATGTATTTTTGTAGGCAGTTCACCAAAAATCAAATCAATCATTAAACTTAGTAATAATGAAAAAATAATAAATAAAAATAAATTAAATGATTCTAACATATAACATATTATTTATAATAAAAAAATAAATATTTTATTATTTGTTATAAAAAATTAAAGAAGTGATAAAATGGCAATTGATAAAGAAGTCGTAAAAGAATGGATTGTAGATCATGGAATTTTTAGAGAATCTAAAGAAGAAGAAACTTCTGATTTTCATTATATTATCGAATTTCCAAGAGATAATATTATGGATGTTGTTAAACCAAAAGGAAAAGATTTTATTGTAATTGGTTGTGCAACACAAGTGTCTCCAGAACATTTACAATTGATGAATGCTGCTGATTCAAAAAAACAAAGAGATTTTATTTTAGATTTAAATATTGGTGTTAATAAGTTCTTAGTTGATTTTGAATTACAAGTTAATCAAAACATTTTACAGCAATTTATAATTACTGATGATATATTTGAAGATGGATTAACTAAACATAACTTAATTAAAACTATTAAACGTGTTTTTAAAGCAAAATTACATTGTATATTCTTAATTGACAAGAAATTCGGTGCAGTTAATCCTATAAATAAAACAGAATCTAATGAAAATTCCATGTTTATCTAGTAATACATAATATTAAAATCAAAAAATTCAGTTAGACACACAGAGATGTGTTTCAAGTGAAACGCCTGCGAGGCTCTTGTGGGACTTAAGAGGTATATTTCAATTGTAAAAACACTTGAAAATTACCTTTAATATTTTCACTTAAAAATTGATTTTAAAGGATTTTAACAACTGTTTTTTCTATTAAAGCAATATTTTTTTAATTGAAAATTTTTTTTACACTTGAAATATATGTGTTGATTTTCGTTTTTCGCAAATGTTTATATACACTTGAAAATTACCTCTCACTCTTTATTATAAATCATGATAATTTTTTTGAAAGTTTTCCTAATTCAATAATTTGATGTTATTTGTTTCTATTATCATCTATTTTTACATTTGAAAAGTTACTATTACATTTGAAATGGTACTGATTTTTTTAATTTAAAAATTTAGTTTATATAATATTTATTTAATATATAATCAGTTAATAATTATTTAATAATTAAATTGAATATTTAAATTAGTTTATTAGTATTTTAAAGTATTTTTAAGAGAATATTTTTTTTAAATTATTACATTTTATAACATTTGTAATAAAAACCTTTATTTAACACCTTCTTTAAACATTAACACTGGAAATACTACTTTTTATTTTTATCATTTTATGGTGAGTTTTATGACAAATATTTTTGAGGATTTAGAAAAAGAAAATAATATTTTCATTGATAAAGATCCATTAGATCACAGGTTTCTACCAGAAAAATTATTACACAGAGATAATCAGGTAAAACAAATAGCTAAATATTGGGTTGATGCACTTGATGATGTAACTCCATCCAACATTACTATTTATGGAAAAACAGGTACAGGCAAAACCGCAGCGGCAAAGTTTGCTAGTAAACAACTTCTTGAATATTCATCAAATAAAGATGTTTTTATTAAGATTGAATATGTTAGATGTACAGATTATACAACAGAATATCAAGTTCTTGCTCAATTATGTCAAAAACTTGGTCGTAATGTTCCTCACAGGGGATGGACAAAAGGAGAAGTTGTTAATACATTTAGAGATATTTTCAGAACAAACGCTTTTGGTAAAAAGTTAATTTTAATTGTTATTTTAGATGAAATTGATATCTTACTTAACAAAGATGGAGATGGAATTTTATATACTTTAACAAGAACGGATAATGTTTCCATTTTATCAATTAGTAATTTCTTGGACTTTAAATGTTTAATTAAATCAAGAGTTAACAGTAGTTTAAATGATAGAGAAATTGTTTTTCCTCCGTATGGAGCTAATCAATTAGCTGATATATTATATGATAGGGTAAAATTAGCATTTAAAGAAGGTGTTGTTAAAGACGATGTTGTTCCGCTATGTTCTGCAATGGCTGCTAAAGAAGAAGGTGATGCAAGATTTGCACTTGATTTACTTCGAACCGCAGGTGACATTGCTAGTGAAGAATCATCAGATTTTGTTACAAGCAATCATGTAAGAATAGCTAAAGAAAGAATTGAACATAATAAAGTCGCAGAAATTATTTCTACTCTTCCAACACAACAGCAAAGAGTTTTAGAAGCTATTTTAAATTTAACTAATAAAAATGAAGAAATTACTTCTGGTAAATTATATGAAGCATACACAGAAGTATCAAAACAAGATGCTGTAACATACAGAAGGATTTTTGACTTTATTAATGAGCTTGAAATGCTTGGTATAATTTCAACTAACACTATTTCACGTGGTCGTGGAAAAGGTAGGACAAATATTATTAAATTACAGTGTGATGAAGATTTACTTGAAGCAAGCCTTTTACAATCTATTTAGGGTTGTTTTTAATTAATGTTTTTAATATTGCCATTCTTACAGGAACAGCATTTTCAGCTTGTGCGAAATATTTGTTGTATTTGGTATTATCTACATCACTGTCGATTTCATCGATTCTAGGTAAAGGATGCATTACAATTAAATCTTTTCCTTTTAACATTTTTTCATTGATTATATAGGCTCCTTTAATTTGTATATAATCATTAATGTCACCAAAACGTTCTTTTTGAATTCTTGTAACATATAGTATATTTACTTTATCAATAATTTCATCGATTTTTGAAACTTCAGTATATGACATTTTCATTTGATCTAAGTCATGAAGTATTTCTTGAGGCATTTTTAATTCGTTAGGTGATACAAAATAAAGTTCTACATTATCATATAATCCTAATGCATTGGCTAATGAATGGACAGTACGGCCAAACTTTAAATCTCCAATTAATGCAATTTTTAAATTATCAATTGAGCCAATTTCTTTTTTGATTGTGTATAAGTCTAGTAAAGTCTGGGTTGGGTGCTGGCCTGCACCGTCTCCTGCATTTATTACAGGAACATCCACAATATCTGATATAAATTTAGATACTCCTTCTAATTCATGTCTTATTACTAAAGCATCACTATATCCTTCAAACATTTTTGCTGTATCTGCGATACTTTCACCTTTGGAAACGCTACTTGAACCGCTGTTTTCAAAACCAATACATTCTCCATCCAAACGTTTCATTGCGGTTTCAAAAGACATTCTTGTTCTTGTTGATGGTTCAAAAAACATTAATCCAAGGATTTTACCTTTTAATTCATCTGACAATTCTTTAGATTTAGCTATATCTTCTAATTTAGATGCTTCATCTAGAATATAGTCAATATCTGATCTTTCGAAGTCTTTTATTGAAATTATGTTTTTTAATTTAAAAATTTTAATCAACCCTTTTTTCAATTAAATTATTAATAAAGTTAGCATATTTTTTTATTTCTTCGATATTTAGAGACGGTAAGTTTTCATTATTTTCAATTAATTTTTTTGTTTTTCTTCTTTCAATAAAGTTTCCTATTGATGAATCTAGTTCATATCCAAAGTTTGAAGATATAAGTGAAGATTCTATTAATTCCTTTGTAAATACTTTATTCAAATTATCTTCTATGCTTAAATTTTCATCGCTATTTACATATAATCCAATAGGCTTTTCAAGTAGAGTTTTTATATTTCTTGAAATGTAAATTTTTAGTGAAGTTTGAACTTTAGAATTATAACTTGAACCAGCTAAAATAATTAAATTATATTTTAATATACATTCAGATTTTGCTTTTTCAACCGGAATTAATAAAACATCAGAATTAATCAACTCCTTAAGTAAAAGTGCTGATTTTTCAGTGCTATCAATCAATGTTGAGTAAATAATTGCTATTTTCATATAATCCTTTCAATAGGAACAACTAAAATATCCTTTGCTCCTGCATTTCTTAAATCATTAACAAGTGTAAATACTTCATCTTCATCAATAACTGCTTGAATTGCAACAGTTTTTTCTTTAGATAAAACTTCTGATATTGTAGGACCATCCATTGATGGCATAAGTTCTTTTACTTTATCTAAATCTTTACTTTTGACATTCATCATAATGAGTTTTTTTCCAAAAGCATCAATTACTCCCTTAATACTTCTATTCACAGCTTCAACAATCTCATTTTTTTCGCTATAAGTTTCCTTATTTGTAATCAAAACAACAGTACTTTCCAAAATAGTGTCGATAATTTTTAAATGATTCATTTTTAGGGTTGTACCAGTACTAGTTAAGTCAGTAATTAAATCCGCAACGCCAATAAATGGCGCAATTTCAGTTGATCCGCTTAATTTTACAATTTTACAATCAAGGTTTTTTTCATTTAAGAAGTTTTTTGTCAATTTTGGAAATTCACTGGCTATTGTCATTTCTGATGTTATATCATTAACAGAATTAATTTCTGATTCTTCAGGAGAGGCTATTACTAGCTTGGTTTGACCAAATTTTAAGTCAGTAAGTTTTATAACTTCGCTTTCATTTTCTTCAATTAGGTCAATACCAGTTATTCCCATATCGACAATACCATCTGCTACAAACTCTGGAATGTCAGATGCTCTTGCAAACATGATGTCAATATCTTTATTATGAGTTTTTGAAATTAATTGTCGATTATTATTGTCTTTTAATCCTAATCCAGCTTTTTCTAAAATATCTATTGATGGATTACTTATTCTTCCTTTTGATGGAACAGCAATTTTTAATTTCATTATATCTTCCAGTCTTTTTTACTAATAGAGATATTTGTATTTATTTATTAAAATTTTTTTCATTAAAATTTCTTATTGCATCTAAATATTCAAAATCTTTAAATATAATGGATTAATATAAAACTATCTAGCTTAAGATTAAATTAATTTAATCATAAGTTTTTAATTGAATTTTTATGAGGTGAAAAACATGTCTGAAATACCAAAAGCTCCAATTGCAAGAATTATTAAAGACACTGGTGCTGAAAGAGTTAGCGAAGATGCAAAAGTTGAATTAGCAGAATCATTAGATGAAATCGCACGTAAAATCGCTGTTAAAGCAAACGAAGCAGCAAAATTAGCAAAACGTAAAACTGTTAAAGCTGACGATATTAAATTCGCAGTTAAAGAATTAAACTTATAATTATTATAAGTTTTTATTACTTTTTTTATTTTTTTGGTGTTATTATGCAAGATAATACAATATTAATTAAGAATGTTTTAATTTTAAATCCGAATAATTTTGGAAATTCACCACAAGATGTATTAATTAAAAATGATTTAATTTATGAAATTTCTGATAAAATCGAAGAAGAAAACGTTGATAAAATCATTGATGGTAGTGAAAAACTTTTACTTCCTGGATTTATAAATACCCATACTCATTTATCCATGACATTATTTAGAGGATTAGCAGATGATTTAAGTTTGGATGAATGGTTAAATGATAATATATGGCCTATTGAAGCAAATTTAAATGAATATTATTGTTATATTGGCGCCCTTTTAGGAGCTGTTGAATTAATAAAATCCGGAACAACAACTTTTTCTGACATGTATTTTTACATGGAAGATGTAGCAAAGGCAGTTGAAAAATCAGGTCTTAGAGCTGCTTTATCATATGGGATGATAGACTTTGGGGATGAAGAGAAAAGAAAATCTGAAATTGAAACCAATTTACAATTATTTAAAAATTGTAATAATAGTGCTGATGGAAGAATTAAAGTATTTTTTGGTCCGCATTCTCCATATACTGCTTCTGAAGAGTTACTTAAGGAAGTTAGAAGATTAGCTGATGAAAATGACATTAGAATTCATATTCATGTAAGTGAAACTCAAAAAGAAATCAATGATTCAATTGATGAGAAAGGAATGCGTCCATTTGAATATTTGGATTCTATTGGATTTTTAGGTCCTGATGTTGTTTGTGCACATTCAGTATGGTTAAGTGATGAGGAAATTGAAATAATTAAAAAACATGATGTTAAAATTTCTCATAATCCATGTAGTAATATGAAATTAGCTTCAGGTATAGCACCTATATCAAAATTACTTGAAAATGATATTTGTGTTGGTATTGGAACTGATGGTGCATCTTCAAATAATAATTTAGACTTAATAGAAGAGTTAAAAACAGCTAGTTTACTTCAAAAAGTCTCAACACTTGATCCTAAGGTATTAACATCTGATGAAGCATTAGCAATCGGAACTATTAATGGTGCTAGGGTTCTTGGATTGGAAGATGAAATCGGAAGTGTTGAAGTTGGTAAAAAAGCAGATTTAATATTAATTGATACTAACTGTGCTAATATGGTACCAGATAGTTCTAATTTAACTTCTAATGTTATTTATTCTGCCAATGGTTCTAATGTAGATACTACAATTTGTAATGGTCAAATATTAATGGAAAATAAAAAATTAACTACATTAGATGAACAAGATATTTATAAAAAAGCAAAAGAAGCTATTGATGAGCTTAAAAAAGCTATCTAGCTTCAAATTTTATTTTATTTTTATTTAATACAATACTTCTTTTCCACACATCAATACTTTCTGGAAAATCAGATCTAAAGTGTGCTCCTCTACTTTCACGACGTAATATTGCTGATTTCACAATTAAAATACAAATTTTAACCATATTAATTACTTCTAAAGCAGTTAATAGTTCTGTATTATATTGCTCTTTAAAACCAACATCTAATTTATTTAAATCTTTTTGCATTTCTTGTAGCTCTTTTAAAGCTTGATTAAGGGTTTTTTCATCACGAACAATAGCTACTTTTTCCCACATTAATTTTTTAATGTTTTCCTTAAAATCATTAGCTTTAATGGAACCTTCTTTAATAATATCTTCTATTCTTTCTTTTTCTTTTAAAACCATTTCATCGTTACTTTTAAGTTCGCTATTTTTTATAGCTTTAGAAGCACTTTCACCAGCTATTTTACCAAATACTTGTGTATCAGCTAGTGCATTTCCACCTAAACGATTAGCTCCATGTACTCCACCACAAACTTCGCCACATGCAAATAAATTAGGAAGAGATGTAGATGCATCACTTTTTATTTTGATACCACCCATAAAATGGTGTGCAGTAGGTGCTACTTCAATAGGTTCGTTTTTAATATCAACACCAACGTTTTCGAATTGTAAAACCATTGTTTCAAGTTTTTCATCTATTAAATCATCGTCAAGGTGTGTAATATCTAGGTAAACTCCACCATTTTCACTTCCTCGCCCTTCAATTATTTCTTGATAAATTGATCTTGCAACGACATCACGGGTTGAGAGTTCCATTTTTTCAGGAGAATATTTTTTCATAAAACGTTCTCCATCTTTATTTAATAGAATACCACCTTCAGCCCTTACAGCTTCAGTTACAAGAACACCTTTTTTAGATTCAGGGGTAACCATTCCGGTTGGGTGGAATTGAATTTGTTCCATATCAACAAGATTTGCTCCAGCCCTATAAGCAATTGCAAAGCCGTCTCCGTTTTTTTGGAAAGTATTTGAAGTTACAGGGTATAATTGACCAGCTCCACCACTAGCTAGTATAACGGCTTTTGCTTTAAAGTATATTAAATTAGAATCTTTTAAATCAAAACCAGTTGCTCCGATTACTTGTGTGCCATCAAGGATAAGAGATGTTATCATCACTTCTTCTATACATTCGATGTCTCTTTTAATTATCTCTTCTTTAAGTGCATTTAAAAGTTCAGCTCCAGTACGGTCTCCTTGAAAACAAGTTCTTCTATAAGTTTGACCACCAAAAGGTCTTTGTGCGATTTCACCTGATTCTTGCCTATCAAATAAAGCACCGAAATTTTCTAAATCAATTAATCTTTTAGGAGATTCATTAACTAAAACATCAACTAATTTTTTATCATTAAGATAGCTTCCACCTTTTAGAGTATCTTTAATATGAGCTTCTATTGAATCATCTTTATCCACAGCTTTAAAAACAGCATTATATCCACCTTCAGCCATTCCAGTACAACCTGATCTAAATGATAATCCTTTTGATACAATAGTAGCTTTAAAACCAGCTTCATCAACTTCAATAGCTGCTCTTGAACCTGCTCCACCAGATCCAACAATTAATACATCAGTTGAAATATTTTTAATTTCCATGATATTACCCTGTTATTTTTATCAGTTTATATCTTTAATTTTAATAATTAATATAAATATGTTAAATTACATATTAATTTTATTAGGAGTTAATTTATGAAACTTGAAGGAGAAGTTACCACTGGGCTTGGAAAAGCTGCTTATTTTTTATCACAGGATTTTTATGTTAATAATTTTATCAAAAATTGTGGTTTTAAACCATATCCTGGAACATTAAACATTATTGTTCCTGAAAATTACTTATCACAAATTAATGAAATTAAGGATAATTGTCAAAATATTATTAAACCCGATGAAGGTTTTGGAGCTGTTAAATATATTAAAGCTACTTTAAATGATACTATTAATGGGGCTATCGTTTTTCCAGCAAAAACAGTCCACGATGAAAATTATTTAGAATTTATTGCTGAGATGAAGTTAAGGGATAAATTAAATTTAGTTGACGGTGATATTGTAAGCATTGAATTTTAAACCAAAAACTATTTTATATATTATTGATATACTCATTAAACACGTTCTCAGGGCGGAGTGAAATTCTCCACCGGTGGTGATTTTAATAAAATAAGTCCACGAGCACTAAGGTGTTGATTTGGTGAGAT
>CACZPT010000050.1 GCA_902783085.1 uncultured Methanobrevibacter sp. | reverse complement strand
AGAAAATTAGAAATCAGTACTAAAACGGACACCCACGCGATATTCATTATCAAAAAAAAAAAACAAAAAATACAATATATTCTATAATATAAAATATAGTCAAAAAAAAATAAAATGAAAGTAATTATTTAATTACTTTACTTTTAATGATTTCAACCCTTTTAAGCGGGTAAATCTTTTTAGCTTTATGATAAATTTCAGAAGCTAATTTACCATTTACAGAAGCTTTAACCAATTCTTCATAGCTTCTCTCAGCAGCACTTTCCTGAAGTAATTCTTCAATTACTTGTCTCATGTATCTTTGTTGGGAAGATTTAGCTCTTCTGATTGTTACTGCAAGCACATGAAGTTTGATTTTATGTTCATCTTTAGTATTAACAACAGTAGATGTATCAATTCTAGAAGTTCCTCTTCTAATCATGCTTCTTACATAATCAGTAGTAGTTTTGTGGCCGGTGAATTTAGTAGATGCTACATCACCTGCAACATTATCAATCTCAAATCTAAGTTTAATGTATTGTTTTGAAAAGTCACCAGTCAATTCCCTCATGGTAACTTCGACTCCTCTTCCGATTAAGAGTTCTGCATCTTTAGCTGGAGTTTCTCCAATTTCTTTTTCTTCAAACATTACTGGTGTTTTAATAGTAAACCAGGATTTTTCTTTCCATGTATCACGTACTCTACGTCTTGATTTTGCTTTTGCCATTATATCAACCGTTTTTATATTTTAAAATAATATATTAATTTTTAGCGAATGCTAGTTTAATTTGAAAAATAGTCTTTAAATATGATATTTACATAAAATAATCTGTAAAATAAGATTATAACAGATTATAGTCATATAATCTTTTATTTGACTATTGTGAGTTCTTCTCACGCCATTTAAAGAATAATTTATAAATAAGTTTTATTTAATTAAAACCCGCCCATAAAGGTTACTATTACTTTTTAAATTCATGATATATAAACATTATTAAAAATAATATTTAATTTTTCATGAAATTATAATGATCAATATAAGATTTTAAAGCTTCATCCACAGATGATTCATCAGTGACTAACTTAATATTTAATTCATCGGCTTTAATTTTTGATTTAAAACCAAATTGGGCAGAAATTATAACATCACAATCCCAGCATACCCGAATAACCTTTTCACCCTGATGTTTATCTTCAAGGTCAATATCAACTTCCCTGTGCTCAACAAATGTCAAATCATTCTCGCCGTATTCATAAATATATAATGAATTTCCTTTGCCTAAATGTAAATCAACATCCACACCATTAGATGAAACAACTGCAATTTTCATATTATCCCTCTAATTTTTTAATAATTCTAGAAACGTTTTGACCAAACAATCTAATAGTTTTAATACCCTCTTCATCTTCAAGTGCTGTTCCTTCAGGGCCCGCAATAACCATATTCCAATATGTACTTCCAGCAATAATCATATTATTAATTGGGAAAAACATTGTCATCTCTTGTAATGTTAATGATTGGCCGCCACGCCTTGCAACAGCTATTGGTCCTCCCACCATCCAGGTTAAGAACTTATCCGTCCCCCTAGATACTTTTCCAATTCTTTGAAGTGCCGCCATAATATCTCCTCTTGCTGTTCCAAAATACACTGGAGCTGCAGGAATAAAACCCTGTGCGGTTTTAATTTTATCAATGATTTGTGAAAGACCATCATCCAAAATACAGTTTCCAGTTTCCACACATTTTCCACATGCAATACAAGATTGGATTTTCATACCTCTTAATGAGATAATTTCAGTTTCAACACCATTTTTTTCAATTTCTTTCGCACATTCCTTTAAAACACTTAATGTGTTACTGTTGGCTCTTGGAGATCCATTCAATAATATTACTTTAGCCATCAAATCACCTTTTATACTTCAGCACCATCTAATGCATGGCGACAACTACAATCACCATCATCAGCTTTTTTAATATAATTATATAATATTTCAAGTAATTCTTTTTCTTTAGCTGATACCATTTCAAAAACTTCATCAATTGTTAGGTTATCATCTGAGATTCCTGATGCATAATTAGAAACAATACATATTGAATTATAACAAATTTCCCTTTCACGTGCTAGAGTTACTTCAGGAAGACCTGTCATTCCAACTAAATCCCCGCCCATGAGTTTAAACATTTTAATCTCGGCAGGTGTTTCAAATCTAGGTCCTTCAGTGCAAACATAAGTTCCTCCCAAAATAACTTCACCGCAATCCTTTAATATATTTTTAATATTTGGACAATAAGGCTCAGTTACATCTATATGTACGACTTTATCTTCAAAGAAAGTTTTAGCTCTGTTTTGTGAGAAATCTAAAAAATCATCTGGAATTATAAATGATCCCGGAGGCATTTCTAGATTCATAGATCCAACAGAGTTAGTAGCTATTATTTGACTTACACCAACATTTTTAAGTGCATCAATGTTAGCTCTAAAATTGATTTTATGTGGGGGGATACTGTGTCCTTTTGCATGTCTTGGAATAAACGCTACTTTTTTTGAAAAAATATCCAAAATAGATACTTCAACATCCCCGTAATCTGTTTTTATGAGTTTAATGTCAACATTATCTGCTTTTGAAGTAATCTCATAAACCCCACTTCCACCAATAATACCAATCATATAATCATCCTTTAGTAACTGCCAATGGTTTTACTTTTGCAACAAGTTTAGCAATGCCTGCATCATGTGATACTTTAACAACACTATCAACATCCTTATAAGCTCCAGGAGCTTCTTCAGCTATAACATTTTTAGATGTTGCCTTAATTTTGATTCCTTCACTTTCTAAATTATCAACAATATCGTCAGGATTATAGTCTTTTTTAGCTTTAGAACGAGATAATACTCTGCCTGCACCATGTGCAGTTGAACCGAAAGTTTCATCCATTGCAGTTTGAGTACCGTGCAAGACATATGAAGCAGTACCCATTGTTCCCGGAATTAAAACCGGTTGGCCAACTTCACGATATTTCAATGGAATTTCAGCACGACCCGGGCCAAATGCACGTGTTGCACCTTTTCTGTGAACAACCAAATCAACTTCCCTGCCGTCAATAGTGTGAGTTTCTTCTTTTGCAATATTGTGAGCTACATCATAAACAATATTCATTTCCATATCTTTTGCAGATTTATTTAAAACTTCTTCAAAAGATTGACGAATCCAATGGGTCATCATTTGTCTATTTGCCCAAGCATAATTAGCAGCAGCATACATTGCTTTTAAATAGCTATTAGCTTCTTTTGAATCAATGGGTGCACATGCAAGTTGCCTATCAGCAATTTTGATTTTATAGTTTTTATATGCTTTATCCATTAATCTCAAATAATCGGAACATATCTGGTGTCCGCAACCTCTAGAACCTGAATGAATCATAATAACAATCATTCCCTTCTCAAGACCATAAACACTTGCAACATCCTCATCATAAATTTCATCAACAACTTGAATTTCTAAAAAGTGATTACCTGATCCGAGTGAACCCAATTGTGGAATTCCTCTTTTTTTAGCTTTATTACTAACTTCAGATGAATCTGCAGCTTCGATTCTTCCATTTTCTTCTAGAACTTCTAAATCTTCAGCCCAACCATAACCATTTTCAACAGCCCATTGAGCTCCATAATCCAAGACATTATTAATATCATCATTTGTGAGTTTAACTTTGCCTTTAGACCCAACACCAGAGGGGATATTTTTAAATAATGCATCTACAAGTTCATCCAAATGCTCTTTAATATCATCTTGAGTTAAGTTAGATTTGATTAATCTAACACCACAATTAATATCAAAACCAACACCTCCAGGAGATACAACACCATTTCTTTTATTGAAAGCTGCTACACCGCCAATTGGAAATCCATAACCAAAATGAATATCTGGAAGACCAATAGAGTATTTATAAACACCCGGAAGACAAGCCACATTAACAATCTGCTTAACAGCACCGTCTTCTAAGTTTTCAAGAATTTCATCATCAATATATAATCTTCCGGAAGCTCTCATCATCTTATTATAGCTTCCTGGAATCTCATAAACATTATCTCTAATCTTTTTAATTTCATCTTTAATTGTCATAAAAATCACAGTTTAATATGATTTAATATTTTAAAATAATTAAATAATATAATTTATGGTGGAAGTTAATGTATTTAATTTCCATATCTTAAATGGAATGAAAATTTTTTTGAAGAATAATTCAACTGGAAAAATTTTCAGATGTTACACTTGAAATGTATGTTATAACTTATTCGATTAGT
This sequence comes from uncultured Methanobrevibacter sp., assembly GCA_902783085.1. GTDB lineage: Archaea > Methanobacteriota > Methanobacteria > Methanobacteriales > Methanobacteriaceae > Methanocatella. Next base: position 1,226 of record CACZPT010000050.1, on the reverse strand, counting down.
TTTACACTTGAAATGCACCTCTAACTTCTAACTTATAACAAAATGTTGTTTTATATATGTTATAACTTATAACAAGCTAATTTAGGTATAACTTATAACTTATAACAAAATATTTCAAACAATAAAATTTACACTTGAAATACATGTTTAAAACTTATCACTTATATGTCAAATTCAAACCAAAATCATATCCAATAGACAAAAATACAATATACTCAAACAATAAAAAAATTTTTTCCAAAACATTAAATTTAATGTTAATTTCAATTTTAAAGAGCCATAAACACTAAAAAATCAATTAAAAAAATAATTTAAAACTAAAAAAAATCTACAATATACTAAAAAAAATTATTTTCTAAACAGTGCAGAGATGCCTGCAATAACTAAAAATATTGAACCAAAAACACCCAAATGTGGTGATCCTACAATGACAAATAATGATGCGATAATAAAACCAACACCAGAATTTTCACTATTTTTTACAACGTACATACTCGATAGAAAACCTAAAACTGAACCTATAATTGCAATAATAGCTAAAAATGAGTTACCCTCCCTTCCACCGCTTTCTAGAAACAAAAAAAGCGAACTAGACAGTATTGCAATAAATGAACCAAAACATCCTAAAATTACTTCAAAAAGTCTTGATATTGATTTAATACGCTTCATAATAATATATTTAAATTGCATTCAATAAATACTTTTACAAATCAACAATTGTTCTGAGTTTAACAATATCATTTTGACAAACTGCCATTTTATGAAATGTTATTGCTTTTATTTCACAATTTCTTTCATGTTTATCCCAATTGATTTCCTCACCAGTAATTTTAGCTTTCAAGAAATATTGTTTATCAGTTTTTTCAATATTTACATTAAAATCACTGAACAACATGAATTCAATTTCATGATAAAAAAGCAACTCTTCCAAATAATCGTATAAAAGTGAAACCTCATCTTCCGATGTTATTTCAAAATCAATAGATTTAGATTTGCCAATATTATCTGTATTAGATATTATGTTAAATATTGCAAGACCTGCATTTTCAAATGCTTCATTTATGTTTTTACCATAAGCATAAAAGCCAATGTCTGCTGTAACATCAAAATATTCAAATTTTTTCATGATTTAACCTAAAGTTAGATAGGATTGGACGATTACTCGTCCGCACCCTCTTTGGAACCGTACGTGTCCGTTAGCCGAACATACGGCTCGAGCAGAACTT
>CACZPT010000049.1 GCA_902783085.1 uncultured Methanobrevibacter sp. | reverse complement strand
ATACTATCTATTGGGAACAAAAAATAGACAGACAAAAATAACTACAAGAATAAAATTAAACGCAAATGGATACCAAGCAGTAAATGGAAATTCATTAATCCTATTTCAACCAAATACTCGCACATTTGAGGAAATTAAATCATTAATCCAGCTTAGAATTGTCAATTGTGAAAATAAAGATTTAATATCTGAACTTAAAAATATTTTGGCCGATGAGAAATTAAATGAAACTAAAATATATAATCAATTAAAAGCTGAAAACACGATAGACACATTAAAAAATGAATTTAATGAATTTATAGCAAATAATAATAGTTCTGAAGAACAATTTTTAGTAAAAATAAAGAATAAAGCAAACAAATTAAATCCTGAAAAGCACACAAACATAGAAAATATTCAAAAAGAAATACTTATTGAATCACTGAACAAAGAATATTTAATCAATTATCTACAAAAAGAAAGAAGAATTGTTGTGATATTGGATAATTACTCAGTTCACAAAGCTAACTTAGTGATTCAAGCATCAAAAATATTAAATATAAAATTAATCCATTTGTCAGTACATTCCCCTCACTTGAACCCAATAGAACAAGTCTGGAAATCTATAAAAAAAACACATGGCGAATTATTTATTCGATACAATAGAATTCATGGAAGAACTATTCGAAAAAGAATTTTATAGGATTATAAATAATGATTCATATTATAAAAATTGGATTAAAAAATTCATCAATCTTAACTAAAAAATTTTTTGTCCAAAACTATATTTTGTTTTCTATTTCTTAATTGAGTTTATATTTTCTTTGGTCATTATTATATGTGGGTGTTATTTAATTGATTATAATTGAGGATATAAAAATCACTAAACACACAGTTTTTAATCAATACATTAATTAAAATTTTATTTTACAAAAATAAATTAAATTTGAAAATTTAATTATTATTTAAACCATTGTCGATGGAGTATGTAGCAGTGCCATGAACTGTACAAAAATTTATCAAAATGCTTTTTAATGAACTTTAAATAGTAATATAACTAAAAATAATAATTGACAATGCTGATATCTAATTTAACTTTTTTTAATAATAGTCAAGTTGAAAAAAGAAACATTGTAATTGTCTGAACCTTCAAGGCGAGGGGGATAGCACGGTAATCCTATATTTATAAGAGTATACGACCCGTGAAATAAGAATCCTCAACTTCTACAAGTTGGGGTAGTTCAATAGTTTTAATAAAATCTTATTAAAGACTAACTTTAGGACAATATTATGAGTTATAAGCAATACAATAAAGTTGCTGTTGGTGGAACTTTTGATAAATTTCATGATGGTCACAAAAAGTTACTAACTACAGCTTTTGAAATTGGTAATCAAATAGAAATTGGTGTCACTTCTGATGCTTTTGGCGGTTTAAAAGGTGATATTGATTCTTGTGAAGTACGGATGGGGAATTTAAAATCATTTTTCTCTGATAAATCTGAGTTTAATGTTGTATCTTTAGATGATCCTTATGGGACTACAATATTTGATCCGGATTTTGATGCTATTGTTGTCAGTGAAGAAACTGAACCAAATGCAATTAAAATTAATGAGATACGTACTTCTAAGGGTATGGGTCCTCTTGATATTGTAATTGTTAGTTTTGTTTTGGCAGAAGATGGTACTCCTATTTCATCTACTAGAATTCGTGCTGGTGAGATAAATAAAAATGGGGTACTTATTAAAAATACTAGAAAATAATCGATATGTTTATTACTACAATTCGATATATATTAAATATAACATGTAAAAAATCATTTTATATAACATATTGAAATTGTTTTTTTTGCATGTATTTGAGGTGGTTATATGGTAGTTAAAATCGATTCTGAAGCTTGTGGACACATTGATAATTGTCCAGTACAAGGTTTATGCATTAAACTATGTGAACAAGGTGCAATCATTGAAGAAAATGGAGATGTAAAAATAGTTCCTGAAAATTGTGATGATTGCGATCTTTGTATTCAGAATTGTCCTAACCAAGCTATATCTAAAGCATAGTGGGGCGATAGAAAATGTTTAATGTTGAAAGAGATGGTTCCGAGATTCGTAAATTAAGATATGATGATGATATATGTGTCAGTTGCGGAATATGTGCTGATGTTTGTCCAACATCTTCTTTAAGATTAGGACCTATTGTTCCAATAGCAAGAGGATTAATTGAAATGGATGCGATTTCAGTTAATTCAAATACTTGTGTTTTATGTGGATTATGCTCTGTAGCTTGTCCGTTTGGAGCTTTATCATTATTTATTGATGGGGTTAATATTAAAGATGGTGGTAATTATCCTTATTGGGATATTAAATCAGAAGTTTGCGAAGATGATTGTATTTATTGTGGTAGATGTTCGGTTGCATGTCCTAGAGATGCAATTATTTTTGAAAGAAATCTTCCGAAAAGACAAGATCTTGTTAGGGGAGAAATTTCAATTGATGATGAAAAATGTATTTATTGTGGATTCTGTGCCGAGTTATGTCCTCCTGGAGCAATAGATATTTCTAATGTTCCTACATCCAGTGTGGATGTGGTCAATAACTCTATTGAAGTTGATACTACAAAATGTGTTTATTGTGGTATTTGTAAAAGAATTTGTCCAGAAGATGCAATTACTGAAATTTGTTCTACTTGTATGTTGCAAGATCAAATTGATGTTCCAGAAATTACTGGAGATACAATTATTTCTAAAAAAAGTTGTGTGAACTGTTCTTGGTGTGCTGAAATATGTCCGGTAGATGCAATTGATATTACAAAACCATTTGCAGGTAACTTAGGATTAGTTGAAACAGAAGAATCCGTATGTAAAGGTGATTCTTGTCATGCTTGTCAAGATGTTTGTTCATGTAACGCAATTGAAATTGTTGAGGGTAAGGCAGTTACTAATTTAACATTTTGTAACTTATGTGGAGCATGTATAAAAGCATGTCCTCAAAGTATAAGAGCTTTAACTAGAACATCAATGAAATTAAACAACATCAATTCTGAAGCTTGGAACGAATGTTTAAATAAAATTTTAAATGATTAAGGAGAGTTAATCTCCCCTTAAATCATATTTATTAAAAAATCTCTTTCTTTTTCTAATATTTTTTTAAAATTTTCTTGTGTAGTGTTTGTTATGTTAGAAATATAACTTCCAACAAATAATACAATTACAATTAATCCACCAACTATTAGGATTAATTCAGCACTACTTTGTCCATTGTTGTCTAATTTTTTATTATACATGGGTTCTATTGTCTAATATTGTGTTTCTAACATCCATTATATCATCTTTCGCACTTAAACTTGTGTTACTTGTGTCCATATATGTTCTATATATTGTTAATGCAAATAATGCAATAACTATTACTCCTCCAAATAATAGAATATATTCTGCAGCTCCTTGACCAGATTGATCTTTAATTATTTTTTTAAATATTTTCATATTTTCACCTAATGTTTATTATGAAATCATATATAATTTTTATATTACTATTTTTATCAAATGTATTACTTTTATTAATTTTGAATTTTTTAAAGCAATTTTTGATATTTTTTTCCATTAGATTTATATGTATTGTTAAAGATATTAATTATCAGAGTGATTATTAAATTATTTTAGGGTGAATAAAGTGGGAAATACATTAAAGTTTATTTTAGGAATTATTTTATTTGTAATTGGTATCCTCATTGCATATGGGGCAACTATCTATAATTTGATAGGTATTCTATTGGTGGTTGGTTTTTTAATTTCAATAGTTGGTGTTATATTAATTATTAGCTATTTCGTTGATTCTAATGCTGATAAAACAACAGGTGTTATTAAAGAGTTTTTAAATTCTAAGGATTTTGATTCATCATCCATTAATTTTCCAAGAAGAGGTTCAAGAAATGAAAATTCTAATTTTGAAAGTCATGGCCCTTTAAGAATGCAATCTGGCTATGATGATGACAGATATTATGGTGATGATATTGATGATAGTGGGTTATGGGAATATTATGAATCTGAAAATAACCGACGTATGACTCCTAGAGATTATTCTGATTCTGATGTTGATGAATCTAAAGCTGTTCTTCGTGTTGTTAATAGGGAAGAAAAGGATATAGATTTTGATAATCCACTTAATTTTACTCCAACTTATGATAAACCTATATCAGTTGATAGAAAACCTAAAAGGCGTTCTAAAGATTATTTCTATACTGAAGAACCACAATTTGAAGAAAGTCCGGATAAATCTGAAGAGATTATACGTGCATTAAGTCAAAATAATGATAGTGTAGATATTTTATCTAATGTTGGTGAGCCACAGGGTAGGGATATTGAAATTGATGTTAATCATCCTGAAAAATTACCTGTTCCTAAATTACTTAGAAGTAATATTTTATCAGATGGCGGCATTGTATCATCAAATGATGCTTTTGACCAGTTGGCTGTGCATGTTAACAAAGAGATAATGTTAGAAATCCCATCTTTAAATACATTATCTGATAGGTTCTTATCTCATGTGCCTACAATATATTCCAGAGTCATTATTGATGAATTTGATTTATCTGATATTTCTTATACTTTTTTAATAGCTTCTCTTTTAAAACAGGGAGTTCATATTAAAACTGTTCCAAAAGTGCATTCAGTTAATTTGATTACAGATGATTCTCATGCAATGATTATTTCTGATGATACTATTAATGATTCTGAATATGGTGCTATTTATGATGATAGAATGTCAATTTCAAATATTAGGGCAGATTTCGAAAGAACTTGGAATATTGCATCTAATTTGGATGAGAACACAATTTTAAATAGTATTGGTGGGGGAGCTGCTTAATGGAAATTAGATGGTTGGGACATTCTGCATTTGAAATAATAAGTGATGATGATGTTCATATATTAATCGATCCATTCGTTGGTAATAATCCTAGTTGTCCGGTTCCTGTTGAAGAATTAAATCCTGACATTATATTGGTTACTCATGGACATTCAGATCATTTGGGTGATGCATTAGATATTTCAAATTCAACTAATGCTCCAATAGCTGCGATTCATGAAATTTCATTATTCTTATCAAAACAAGGAATTAATAATATTAGTGTTAATATTGGAGGTTCTTTTGTGTTTAGGGGAATTAAATTTACAATGCTTGATGCAAAACATTCTTCTGATATTGATATGGTTGATGAACTTATTCCTGGTGGGTCTGCAGCCAGTTTTTTAATTACTTTTGAAGATGGTACTAAAATATTTCATTGTGGTGATACTGGACTGTTTAAAGACATGAAAGATATTATTGGTGATATTTATAAACCGGATATTGTGATGGTGCCTATTGGTGATAAGTTTACTATGGGTCCTTTTGAAGCAGCACTTGCTTCATTGTGGTTAAATCCTAAAATTACAATACCTATGCATTACAATACATTCCCACCTATTGAACAAGACCCTACAATTTTTGCAAATTTTGTAATGCAGTTTAATCCAAAAATAGATACTGTTATTTTAAATCCTAATGAATATTTTGAATATAATCCTGAAAATTATCAGGATTAATTCTTTTCATATTTTTTTCTTTGATGATATTCTTCATCTATATCACATTTTCCAGATGGTAAAACACGTATTATATCATCTAATGTGAGTAAATCATCTTCATTTATTTTATTTAGTATTTTTTTAGCTATTGCTTCTTTTTTTGTATATCCTGGTTTTAGGACTACGAAATTATCGCAATGTGCTTCTAGTGATTCTATTGGTCCGGCCATTATTCTTTTTCCTTCATAATCAACAATTCCAATAGCTATTTTTACTTTTGCACTTCTTATGTAATTGCGATTACCTCTGATTACAAATGATCCTTTTGCTAAAAATTCTCCGGCTTGGGGTGTTTTTGATACTTGGTCCGGATAGACCCAAAATACGTCTTGAGATGTGAAACCTTTTGACCAAGCAGATGAAAATGATGCTGCAAACTCACCAGATTCTTTAAGTATATTATCATTTAATGATTTGCCTTCTAGTTTTATTGCAGTTGATGATGCACCATGTATATCTGCATGCAAATAAATATCATTATTGTCTAAATATTTTTTAACAACGGCTTCATTTGTGTTTGCATCACGCCCTCCAATAACTAATGTGTTATCTGAAGTTATAAACCATCTTAATTTTTCATACCATTTCAGATTCTTTTTTTCACGTTTTTTTGGAATTGAGATATTTTCCATTGCAGTCTCTTTTTTAGTTTTTATTTCTTCAAGTTGTTTTTTAGTATTTTCAATAGCTATTAAAGCACCTTTTGTTTTCTTTTTAGCTTTTTTAGATTTTTCATAGTAATTTTCAGCATTTTCAGGTATTGATAATTTTGGGTTGATGCTTATGGAGGTATCATCTATTTTCAATGTCAATACTCCTAGCTTATCAATTGATTCATAAATTTCAGCTTCTTTCATCCCATCTTCCTTTGCTTTTTTTAGAATTTTGCCAATTTCTTTAATAGAATAACCTTTACTTAAAGCCGAATTCACAACATTTATTATATTTTCAATGGTGGTGTAATTAGAATAAATAACCTCTCCTTTATGTTGGCTTGTTTCGATTGTTTTATTAAAATTATCGAGTGTTTCTTCTTGTAAACGTAATCTTTTTTCAAATTTATTTACTTTTTTATTCCAAGCTTTCTCTTTGATGTCTTTTATATCCGTGTTAACTTTTTTAGAGTAATATTCATCGCAAGCTTCATTGAAGTTTTCAAAATATATTTTTTCAAATCCATCATATTTTACTAAGTCAATTGGAATAACATCTTCTTTATTACCATCTTTAACAATTTGAGGTTTATACTCTTCATTTTTAAGTTCATCAAATAAACTTTCAAGTCCATTATATATGTTTGTAATCTGTGAGCTGGTTAATTGATTGTTTGGTGTATTTTTGTCAATTTTTTCAAATTCATTTGCTTTTTCAATTATTTCTTCAGCATATAAACTTCCCAAACCATTTGTAGCAAGTGTTCTAACAATATCACTATCTGTTTGATTAATTAGATTATGCAATTCTTCTTTTGTCACATTTATTGGATTAATCCCTCTATCATGTGGGAATACATATTCTTTTTTAGAACTAATATCCCTATCACTCCATTGTTTTCTTTTAAGAGGTAAAACAATGTTGTTTTCATCATCCAATAAAATTATATTTCCTTTATCAAATAATTCAACAATAATTGTATAGTATTTGTCTTTTTTAACTTTTATTTCCACCACACGATCAAAATTATGCTGTTCTATACTCACAACATGAGCTCCTTTAACTCTTTTTCTTAAAAGCATTGGAAATGATGGTGGATTTTTAGGATTTTCAAGAGGATATTTACTTGTATGTATTCTAACGCCACATTGCATTACTAAATCAACTCTACCAGTTCCTGGAACATGAAATCTCATAACAACAATATCTTTAGCAGGTTGAAATGATTTATCTACCCTAGCTCCAGCTAATAAATTATTAAGTTCATCACTTATTGTAAAAATGTCTACATTTGACATTGATTTCATTTTCATACACCTTATATCAATACTTTAATATACTATTAGTTATTAAAGTATATTTAATATATTTAATTTTTCATATGGAGGAAATAAATTGGATGCTACAATTAAAGTTACAAGTCTTCATGTTATAGTTGGAATTATTTCAGGTTTTATTTCTGCAGTCCTTTCATTAGGCTGGTTAGGTTTTAAAAATGAAGTTTTCGGTTTTTTCGTTGGGTTAATCATTCTTTACTTCACAGGTAAATTATCTCAAAAATTAGTTGGTGATGAAATTTCCGGATTTTCTCAATGGTTATGGGATGGAATCGCCCCTTTCTTTTTCACATGGATTATTGTATGGGTTTTAGCTGTTAGTTACTTATAACCAACCATAAAAAATCCAAATAAATACTATTATTATTGCAGTGATTAATAAAACTGGAGCTATAATTTTACTAACTGCAACTACTGAACTTAATGTTGATATAAGTTCTGTTGAATTTTTGGGACCGAATGTGTTGAGATTTTTAATTCTTTTAGTTCCAGTTCCAACTTCAACTTCTTCTAAATCTTTTATTGCTTCAGTAATACTTAATTTTATATATTCTATAATTTCTTCTCTTTTTTCTATTCCAATAGGGTTGTATCCTCTGGATAATGTATTAACTGTATGTGTATCAGTTGTCATTACTTCTATTTCATCAATGTCAAATTCTTTAGTTGCATCAATAATTTCTTGTCTAAAGCCTATTTCCATGTTATTCGCATCAAATAAAATATACGCAGTTTTTTGATTATCTACTTCGACAATCATTGTTTTAATACCGCTTTCACCAATACCCTCAGTTTTACCTAAGGTTTCCATTTTATTTTCATAACATCCAACTTTTATGCTTTCAGTTGTATCAGTTTCCTCAATTTTATTAATAACATCAATTAAATCAAAAACTTCAGGATTTCCAGGCAATACTTCACCACTTTCAGGGGTAAATGAATTATGACAGTCAACTATAATGGAGTCATCAACATTACAATTACTTTTACTTTGTGTCATCATTGTAAGGCCAACACCGAATTCGATATCATCACTGTCTTCAGGTGCAAATGTTGATAATATGACCATACCCTTATTAAAAAATTGCACTCCAATATTAGCTGCATTCGATGAGTATCTTTTGAAAATACTGGCATTTTTTGAATATTCAATATCATCCAAACCTTTTTTAATAGCACTTTCAATTTTATCAATTTCTGATATTGAAATCGGGTTGAAGTCATGTGTTGACGGACCATGAGCAACCATTGTAAAATGATTAAATTTATCGGCTAAAATTGTCGGCATATTTGATCCACCAATATTGCCTAAAGGTCCGGGATGGACAGATGGAGAAATAAACAATGATTTTATACCATTTTTTCCCTTAAAACTAATATATGTCACAATAGTTTCAATAGATTCACCCATTGTTTCAAATGTAGTTTCTAAAAGATTAGATCCTTCGTTCATATGGGCAATAAATAGACTTAATAAATCCAATATTCCTATTCCAAGATTTTTCTTTAATGGTGATGCAATTATTGTAATAAATGAATAAATAGCTAAAATAAGTATGATTGCCGCAATACCAATTTTAATTGACATATTTACAAGAAGAGGTATTGATAATATCTCCGCATCACTTACTAAAAATGTTATTATTACAAACATTGTAAGAATTAATAATGGTTGGATAAGGCCAATAATAGCTGATTTTACAAATCCTATTTTGGTTGTACTCCATAAAACAAGAGTGTTAATACCGTAAATTAAAACACAACCAAATATTAATAAATTTAGAAATGAATCCCAATTAAAAATAATTCTGAATATTAATCCACCTAAAATTAATATGATACTAACAATAACTAATGATAGAAGTGATAAAAACATCGAATGTTTCATCTTTAAGTTAATTCCATGTAATTTTTTAACTCCATGCTGATTTAAAATGCCACTTAATATAGAACTAATTCCCAATACTAAAAAACCAAAAATTCCACCAAATATCATTTCATTAGTATCAACAATAAGATAATATATTAATCCAGCTAAAAAACTAACAATGCATATTCCTAAAACCGATTTTTTAGTGGTTGGAAGAGTTGTTATGTATTTTGATAATCCCGCAACGCTACTCATGCTCGACATTTTTTCACAACAATATTTATTAAAATCCATTAAATTTATTAAATCTAAAAATTTTATATATAATCTAGATTAATTTTTTTTAATTAATATAGTTTTAGTTATGGTGAACAAATGGAGAAAAAAATAAATGTTCCGCTTAATGACGGAGATCTATCCGATTTAAAAGTTGGAGATGTTATTCGTTTAACGGGCAATATCTTAACTGCAAGAGACCAAGCTCATAAAAGAATTTTGGATGAAGGTGCTCCAAGAAATCTTGATGGGGCAGCTATTTTCCATGCAGGTCCTATTATAAAGCAAAATGGCGAAGATTATGAAATGATTGCTGTTGGCCCAACTACATCAATGAGAATGAATCCTTATCAAAGTGATGTTATTGATTTAGGTCCAAAAATTGTTATTGGGAAAGGTGGCATGGATGATAGCGTCCGTGAAGCTTTAATTAGAAATAAAGCAGTATATGCTGTTGCTACGGGAGGTTGTGCTGCATTATATGTGGATGCTGTTGAAAAAATCGAAAGTGTGGACTGGTTAGATTTGGGAATGCCCGAAGCTGTATGGAACTTAAAAGTTGAAGATTTCGGACCACTTATTGTAGCTATGGATAGTGAAGGTAATAGTTTATATGATTAATAATTATAATCTTATAATGCTATCTGATGAACTTTAAATAGTAAAAAAATTAAAATTAAAAATGACAATAAAAATAGTTAATTAAAACTTTTTCAATGATAAGCAAATTGGAAAAAAATTAAATTATATTATTTGTCTAAACCTTAGGTTCGAAGAAGATTGCCTAGCAACCATTGAAACTATAATGGGATAACAAATCTAGGAATCCAGGTCTTTTAAGGCAAGGTAGTTCCATACCTTGATTAATAAAGAATATTTAATTATAATTGATTTATATAGGTTGATATTTATGGCTGACATTAATGAACTCGCAGAAAAAAAACTAAAATCAAGAATTAGAAAAATTAAAAAATGCAATAAAGATGAAGAAGAAAAAATGAAATTTTTCAATCAATTAGGAACTTCTTTTGAAATATTTTTCCCACCAACTAAGAAAAATGATGATGTTAGTGATAGTTTAATGATATGGGTTACTCCTGAAGGTAAAATTCTTGATGCCGAATATTCTTATGAAAAACCTGAAGATGAAGAATTCACTTCTATTCCATTAACAGAAAAAGATTTAAAACCTTTCTTAGAGGCATTAGCCGATTTTAAATTAGAATTGGATGATGCTTAAATGATTGTTAATAATTCATTAGATGAAGTTAAAAAAAGAGAAAATGCTTTCTCTATTATAAAAGATATTGTTAAAAATAAAGGTCGTGAATCTTTATTTGACTTAACAGGTTTGTCTGGAGGATTTATTGCAAGTCCTTCAGAAATCGATCTTTTAGAAACATATGTTGGGCCAGCTATTTTTGAAGAAGAACTTCAAAAAGTTGGTATTGAACATATGGGCGGTGAAAAAGTCTTACCTTTAAACAGGACATCTTCAGGGATTTTAGCCACAATTTTAACATTAGTTGGTGAAAATACTAATGTTGTACATTATCTGGCTGAACTTCCAGCACATCCATCTATTCCAAGAAGTTGTAAATTAGTTAATGCTAATTATAGTGAAACTGATGTTTTTGATGAGTTTTCAATACCTGAAAACACTTCTTTAGTTGTAATTACTGGTTCTACAATGGACCATAAAGTAATTGATGAAAATAATTTTAAAAAAGTTATTGAAATGGCTCATGAAAATAATATTCCGGTAATGGTTGATGATGCTTCAGGTGCTAGACTTAGAACAGTTGTATTCAATCAGCCAAGAGCATGTGATTTAGGTGCAGATATTGCTATTACCAGTACTGATAAATTAATGCCGGGTCCAAGAGGGGGATTAATGGCAGGTAGAAAAGATTTAATTGATGAAATTAAAGTTAAAGTTAATCAATTTGGTCTTGAAGCTCAACCACCAGCAGTACTTGCAATGTTAAATGGAATTAAAAATTTTGATGGTGATAATTTAATTAAAAGTTTTTCTAGAAAAGATGAACTTTTTGATTTATTAAATTCTAATTTTAATAATTTTAAAACAACACCAACTGGAGTCATGATTACTCCTGAAGGATTGGCTGGTGAACTGGATATTGACCATAATTTATCTAATAATGACTTGGCATTTGTATTTTCTTTTATTTTATTAAAAGAACATGGTATTATTACAATTCCACCGGTATCAATGCCGGGGGCATCTGCTACAATAAGGTTTGATTTATCAACTAATGATGCTTTTAACCTTAATTTAGATAGTTTAAATAAAAAAATTATATCTTCATTTAATAACTTAAAAGAGTTAGTTACTAATGAAGATAAATGTGGGGAGATTGTATTTAATTTTTAATGATACATTCTCCGGATATTACTTTTTCGATGGTTCCGTCTATTTTTTCAACAACTAAAGAGCCTTCCCTACTTATTCCTAGAACATAACCATCATAAGATTTACTGAATGGTTTTTTAACTTCAACAATTTTTCCAATAGAATAAGAACGTTTTCTCCATTCTTTTAAAATATTTTCATATCCTCCAGCGATAAATTCACCACCCACTTTTTCAAATTCTTCTAAAAATATTTTTATTACTTCACTTTCAGAGACTTCATTACCAAGTTCTCTAGATAATGTGGTGGTTCCTTCTTGTAATTCTTCAGGAAGTGAATTTATATCAATATTTGCATCAATTCCAACTCCAATAATAACATTTTCAATAGTATTAAAAGTAGCTATTGCTTCAGTTAATATTCCACAAACTTTTTTACCATTAATCATAACATCATTTGGCCATTTGATTTCAGGATTTTCAATTCCAAGTTTTTCAAGGGTTTTTGCAACAGAAACACCAGTAGCAAGAGTTATCATTGGAATTTTAGAATGATCAACATTAGGATTAATTATTATTGATAACCAAATACCTCCTAATGGAGACTGCCAAGATCTTCCAAGCCTTCCTTTAGCATCACTCTGTTTTTCGGAAATAATAACAGTTCCATTTTCAACATTGTTAGCAGATAAAAATTTTGCTACTGTGTTTGTAGACATTACTTCCTTATAAATATAGATATTTTTACCAATAAAATCAGTATTCAAATCTTCTTGGATGTCTTCTACTTTAATATATTCTGTTGGTTCCTTACCGACTTCCTTTATAATATCTGAAAATGAATTGAGTCCAACACTTTTAAGTTCATCAAAGGCTTCATCAGATAATTTTCCTTCTCTTTTTAATAATTTAATTATTTCATTTTCCATTTAAATCACTATATGATTATTTTTTGGCCATCTGGTTCATAACAGTATTTTGATATGATCCCACAGCAGCTGAAATAGCAGCTATTTTTTTTCCAGGCATAAATGTTGATTTGAGTTTGTTTACATTTTCTAAATCTTTAACTATTACATTATGCATTTCACTTTCAATACCTTTTTTGTACTGATCAATGAAGTGTGTATTTAGATTCCCTTCAATAAAGTTTGGGTTTCTTAAAATAGCTTTATGGAATGGAATGGTTGTTGTTACACCTAAAATAATATATTCACTTAATGCTCTTTTCATTTTATTAATTGCATCGTTTCTAGTTCTGCCATATGTAATTAATTTAGAAATCATAGAATCATAAAATGTTGGAATTGTATAATTCATGTAAACTCCACTATCTAAACGAACTCCTGGTCCTCCTGGTGATCTGTAACCTGTAATTTTACCTGGATTTGGAGCAAAATCGTTAAGAGGATCTTCTGCATTAATACGACATTCAATTGCATGGCCGTTTACTTTAATATCTTTTTGTTCTTATGTTAACTCTTCACCACTAGCTATTTTTATTTGTTCTTTAATTAAGTCAGTATTGGTAATGAGTTCAGTAATGGGATGTTCTACTTGAATACGGGTGTTCATTTCTAAGAAATAGTAGTTTCCAGCATCGTATAAAAATTCAACAGTACCTGCACTAGTATATCCAATATATTCGGCGGCCCTTACTGCACTTCCACCCATTTCCTCTCTCAATTCTTCTGTCATGATAGGGGAAGGTGCCTCTTCCAGGAGCTTTTGGTGTCTT
>CACZPT010000048.1 GCA_902783085.1 uncultured Methanobrevibacter sp. | reverse complement strand
GAAAAAGGAGTATTTAATCAAATATGTAACAGAAAAAATGGCTGGATGAAAAACATAAAATCCCAACTAACAAAATGACAAAGCCCAAAGTATTTATATGAAAATATATAATCATTTAATTAAACATAATAAAATAATTTAAAGGAGTGAATAACATGGTAGAAACTGAAAACTTTGACGAAAAAATCAATGAAACAAAAGAAAAATTCGATGAAAAATTCGATGAAAAGAAAGAAAAATTCGATGAAAAATTCAACGAAAAAAAAGAAAAATTCGATGAAAAGAAAGAAAAAGGAAAAATTTACACTGATAAATTTGTAAGTGACTTATCAAAAAGTGTAGATGAACTTAAGGATAATGTTAGAAGCTTCCAAAAATACGCTGATCAAAAGATTAATGAATATAAACAAGCTACAATCGGTAATTTATCTGCAGATTTAATTGAAACTAAGGAAACATACTACTTAAAAGTAGCTGTTCCAGGTGTTGGAAGAGAAGAAGTCGATATAGAAGCTGGAGATAATGATATTGTTATTTCTACAACATACAAACCATTCATTGAAGAATTTGAAGAATTTGAAGATATTGAAGATGTGAAAATAATATCTTCTGAATTGAAATCAGGAAAATGTTCAAAAGTTGTTAGATTTGAAAACAGTATTGAAAAAGAAAAAATTACTGCAAAATATAATGTTGGAATAGTTATTATAACAATCCCTAAAATAATTATACCAAAACATAAAGTTACAGTAGAATAATTCTACTGTATTATTTCTTTTTTTAAAAAATTAGTATCTAACCTTACCAATATGCCTTGTAGCACCAGGATCTTCACCATTGAAATGTGCTAAGTAATATATAAACCATTCAAGTGGAACTACAAATATTAATGGGGATAATAAACTATCTACATCAGCATAATCTTCTAAATTAAAAATTATTGTTTTTAATTCAAGATTTTTAGAAAAATCAATAGCTTTTCTAGTGATTTCATCAGATGCAAAATCAGAATCGAATATGATAATTGGAACATCTTTTTCTGCACGTTCGATTAAACCATGTCTAAATTCAGCAGAATATAATGGGCATGCATGTTTAATAGCTCCTTCCATAAGCATGGTCATAGCTAATTTAAATGAAAGACCAAAGTTAGGACCACTACCCAAACAATAAAAAATATCTTCATCTTTGAATTCTTGAGCTAATTTTTTATTGTCTTCTTCAGTATTTTTTAATAAATCTTCTATAATATCCGGAATTTCTTTTAAATCATTTAATAACTTATCTTTATTTTCATAATCTGATGCGCTGAATAATATTTGGTAAAGGCAAGCAATTTGAGTTACATAAGTTTTTGTACCCAAAATAGCTGTTTCAGTCCCGCATCTTGTTATTATTGGAGTTTTAGCTTCTTTAATCATTGAACTATCAGGTTCGTTGGAAATTGAAACAGTATGTATTTCATATTCATTAGCTCGTCTAAGAGATGATAATGTATCAGCAGTTTCACCAGATTGTGAAGTAAAAATTGCTATACTATTTTCTCCACTGTTTAATTTTTTATTATAATAAAATTCATAACCTGTAAATACTTCAATATTCATATCAGTAGACATTCTTAATGCGTCTCTAACACTATAACAAGTTGAAATAGAACTACCACAACCAATTAAATAAATTTTATCAGCATTTTGAACTAAATGAGTAACTTCATCCATTTTTACCATTTCACTTTCGAAAGTTTTTCTTAGTGAATCTGATTGTTCCATCATTTCATCATACATCTTATAGTTCATGAATTAAACTCCTAATAATCTTTTAATTATATAATGTATTACTTTTTATAGTTACAAATATAAAAAGTTTTTTTAAATGAAAGATAAAATAATAACAATGGAAATAGATTTATCAACAATTGGATTTGAAAAAGGCAAACAATACGAAACTATCATAACTACAAGTGATTCATCAAATAAAATGAATGCTGCTCCAATTGGAGTTATTTGTAGAGATCCGAATACTATAATGTGCCGTATTTTTAAAGGCAGTCATACATTGAGTAATATAATATTAAAACGGGAATTTACTGTTAATATTTGTGAAGACCCTATGTTATTTGCAAAATCAACAATTGGCAATCTGGATGAAGATGAATTCGAAAAAGACAATTCTATTAAAAATATTGACAGTTATTTTAAATGTGAAGTTATTGATTTAATTGAAGCTGTAAAACAAAGTGATCCAATTAGAAATAAATCGGAAGCTATTGTAATTAAAGCTAAAGTAACAAAATTAGTAATAAATAATCCGATTAAAGCTTATAATCGGTCTTTTGGTCTTATTATTGAATCATTAGTCAATTTTTCTAGAATAGATGTTGTCGATGATGGAACTCAAAAATATTATTTGGATAGATTTAAAGAAGCAAATAGAGTTATTAAAAAAGTTGGTTCTAAAAAAGACAGAGAATCAATGGTTGAAATAAAAAATAAATTAATTGAAAAAGGTTATGATATTTAATTTTGAATTACATCTAAAAATTCAAAATAATCCACATCAAATAAACCTTTATCAGATATTTTTAAAGATGGAATTACTAAAAGTGCCATAAATGCCATTGTCATAAAAGGTGAATTTAGATTACACCCTAATGCAGAAACCATTTTATCTAGAATTTTAAGTTTTTTAGAAACATCAAATGCGTCCTCATTAGTCATTAAACCTGCAATAGGAAGTGAAATTGAATCACTAAAATCTTCACTTACAACAGATATGCCTCCTTTATTATCAATAACTGTGTTAACAGCATTTGCCATCATTTTTGAATCATAACCCACAACAATAATATTATGTGAATCGTGTGCAACTGATGAAGCAATAGCTCCTTTTTTAAGATTAAATCCTTTAATAAATCCATTAGCTATATTATTTTCACCATAACGTTCCACAACAGCTATTTTTAGCACATCCTGATAAATATCTGATTGAATTTTACCTTCTTTACAAATTAATTTTGCAGATGATTTATTGGTTAATAAATCACCATCAAAGCATTCAATAACATTTACCTTACATTCATCCCCATCAAAATAAACATCAAAATCTTCAGGTTTCTTTTTTGATACATTCATAGTATTTTTAAATTCAACATCTTCCACATCAAATAAAACGTTTTCACCATTAAAAACGCATTCTCCAGCGACGTATGTCTTCAAGATATTAAAATCAGTTAAATTATCAATTATTATAAAATCCGCTTTTGAACCCGTTACAATAGCGCCGGCATCTAAATTATAATGAGCTGCAGGATTGATAGTTACCATTTCAATAGCTTTTATAACATCGACATCAAAGTCGCATGCTTTTTTAATAGATTCATTTAAATGTCCTTTAATTAAATCATTTGGATGTTTATCATCACTTACAATAAAATCAAAAATTGGTGAGTTTATTCTTCTTGAGAGTACTTCGCTCGGTATAATTCTAAAATTATCTTGATTTTTCCAATAATTTAATCTTTCATTAAAATCAAAAAGAGCTTCCATATTTTTAGCAGATGATCCATCACGAACCATTATTTTCATACCTTTATGCTTTTTTTCAATAGCTTCAGCAAAATTACTACATTCATGGTCTGTGATGATATATTGCTCCAAGTATTTATCTAAATCTTTACCTGAAAGTAATGGGGCATGACCGTCAATAGGTTTATTATACTCTTTAGCCAATTTTAATTTTCTTAAAACTTCTTCATCCCCACTTAAAACACCCGGAAAATTCATCATTTCTCCCAATGCAACCATTTCATCTTTTCTAAGTAAAAATTCAATATCTTCAGAATCCAATATTGCTCCAGAAGTTTCAAATGAAGTTGCTGGAACACAAGAAGGCGCAGTAAAATAAAAATTAAAAGGTACGGATTTTGCATTTTCAATCATGAATTCAATGCCTTCAATTCCACAAACATTAGCTATTTCATGAGGATCACAAACAACTGAAGTAGTACCATGCCTTACAGCTATTTTTGCAAATTGTGCTGGAGTTAACATACTACTTTCAATATGAATATGAGAATCTATAAATCCCGGAATAAGCAATCCTTCAACATCAGCTTTAAAATCATCTGTTTTTATAACTGGCACTATTTCAGAAAATATTCCATTTTCAATAGTTAATTTTGCCGGATAAACTGAATCTGTTAATACATCTAATATATATGCACTAAACTGCATTTTAATCATCTATTAAAGCATCATATAATAAAGGTAAAAATGTTCCAATATCCGTTACAATACCAACGACCTGAGCACTTCCCCTATCCGATAATTTAGTAACAGTTGATGGATTAATATCTACACAAATACTTTTAACTCTTGAAGGAAGTAAATTACCAGTTGCAATAGAATGAAGCATTGTAGCAATCATAATTACCATATCAACTTCTTGAGCATATTTTCTCATTAGTTTTTGAGCTTCAGTAGTGCTAGTTATTACATCCGGAAGAGGCCCATCATCACGAATTGAGCCTGCAAGAACAAATGGAACATCATTTTTAATACATTCATACATGATTCCTCCAGTTAATGTTCCATCTTCAACAGCATTTTTAATAGAACCAGACTTGTTAATTCTATTAATAGCCCTCATATGATGAGTGTGACCATGAGCTACAATTTTACCCGTTTCAACTTCAATACCTAATGAAGTTCCAAACAGATTAGATTCAATATCATGAGTAGCTAAAGCATTTCCTGCCATAACAACATCAATATAACCTTCACTAATAAGTGATGCCAAATATTTTCCTGAACCCGTATGAACAATAGCTGGCCCACCAACAATACCTATTTTTCCACCTTTGGATTTAATTTCTTTCATTTCTTTAGCAATACCATTAATTAAACTCATTAAAGGTTTTTCAGAAGATACATCACTGTTCATAAATTCAAATACTTGTTGTTCATCTCTTGACCTGTGAGGAGGTGTAACTTTAACACCATCAAGACCTACAACAATCTTATCACCCATTTTAATATCAGCGATTGGTTTAACAAAAGCTCGTTTAGCCTCTTCATCAACAACAACTAAACAATCCATTTCAATATCTTCAACAGGAATCCAATCCCCATCATAAAAAATATGAGTACTATGGTTAGATGATGAATAAAAGCCTTCTGGAGCAACTTTATCTTTTGTTGATGCGACTAATTTAACTTCTTTAATTTCATCTATTGAAGCACCAAGAACCGATAATTCATCTAAAATAGACTCTAATAACTCAGGAGAATCTGCAGAAACTTCAATCTTAGCATGACTAATATCTGATTTTTTCCTTCCAACATCTATTTCTAAAATATCAAATTCTCCACCTTTGTCCATAATAATGCCCATTGTTTTAGTTAATGTCAATGAATCAATAATATGGCCTGAAAGCTCAATAGTTCTTTTATTCATAATAATATGCTCCATTTTATTATATTATAATTTTACTTTTAAGTGATATTTAATGGTATTGTTGTTTAAAAAAAAGCGGACTGTCAAGTTCTTAGTGCTGATTTGTTGTTTTCGTTCCAGCCATTTTTTCTCTGGAATATGAAGTTGAATAATCCTTGTTTAGTTCTAAATATTTTTTTAATAT
>CACZPT010000047.1 GCA_902783085.1 uncultured Methanobrevibacter sp. | reverse complement strand
TCTTCTGGTTCATCTAGTTCTGGTTCAGGTTCGTCTGGTTCTGGTTCTTCTGGTTCATCTAGTTCTGGTTCAGGTTCGTCTGGTTCTAGTTCAGGGTCTAGCTCTAGTGGGGAAGTATCAAGTGATGCTGTTATAGCTAATAATTCAACTAATTCATCTGAAATTAATAGTTCAAGTAATGTAGATGATAATTCAGGTTCATTTAGTTTAACAGATATTATTTTAATCATTGTTGTTTTTATAATGGCCTTTTTAGCTACTATGTTTATATTTAGATTTTTTAAGTAGAATTTTTCTACATCTTTTTTTAATAATTACATTTATATATTAAAATTTTATTATATTATTTATAGCTAGTTTTTAAAGGTTATATCATGGCAAATAAGTTAATAAGGGGCAGTTTAATAATTTTCATCGGTAACATTATCTTTCGTGTTGGAGGATATATTTATCGTTTTTTAATGGCTATGCTTCTTGGACCTACTATGTATGGTGTTTTAGGGCTTACTTTGCCGTTTCAAGGAATTTTTCAAACTCTTGCTGCTGGAGGACTTCCACCAGCTATTGCAAAATATGTTGCAGAGTATAATGTTGTTAATGAAGAAGACATGGCTAGACAAACCATTTACACTGCTTTAAAAATAATGGTTTTTCTTGGAATAACTCTAGGATTTTTGATGGTATTTGTTGTTGCACCTTGGTTAGTTGATAATTATTTACATAAACCTATTGCATTAATTCCTCTACAAATTGTGGGACTTATTACTCCTTTTAGTGTAATTGTCGGTGCATTTAGAGGAGCATTTCAAGGTGTTTATAAGATGGAGTATATTATCTATACCCGTGCTATTGAACAGTTGGGTATGATTTTATTTGCAACTGCATTTGTTTTAATTGGTTTTTCAACAATTGGAGCATTATGGGGTACTGTTTTAGGTTTTGCTTTAGCATCTCTTTCTGCTGTTTATATTTTCAAACTTCATATGGGTAAATATATTCCAGAAGCTAGTCCTGATTTTGTTTTTACAAGAAAAGATGAGTTGAAATTAGCTGGAACTTTAATTAAGTTTTCTATTCCGGTAATTATTACTGCTATTGCTGAAATGCTTATTTATAATATTTGTACTATTGTAATGGGTAAGTTTTTAAGCTTAGACTCCATTGGATTTTTTGCAGCAGCTGATCCAATTTCACGTTTGCCTTTAATGATTTCAATTTCTGTTTCTACAACAATTTTACCTGCTGCTTCTGAAGCATTTAAAATTAAAGACACGGTAATGTTGCAGAAATATGTTAATGAGTCTTATAAATACTCTTTATTATTTGTGGTTCCGATGTGTATTGGTATTGCTTTGTTTGCTGTTCCTACTTTAAGAGTATTTTACTTTACTAATTCCGCTTATGTTGCTGGTGCTTCTGCATTAGCTATTTTATCTATTGGAATGACATTTTATTCAATTTTTGCAATTTCAACTAGTATTGTTCAGGGTATTGGTAATCCTAGAATTCCAATGTATATTTTAATATTTGGTGCTGTTGTTACTGGTATTTTAAATTGGGTAATGGTTCCTACATTAGGAATTGCAGGCGGTGCTCTTGCTACTACGATTGCTTGTTTTGTCATGATGGTTCCGATAATTTATTTTGTTTTTAAATTAACCAAAACTAAAGCTCATAAGGCATCTATCTTTAAAATAATTGCTGCATCCTTTATTATGGGTGCTTTTGCTTTAATCATTCCTAAAAATACTTTATGGTTATTCCCAGGTATTCTTGCATGTATTGTTGTATATTTCTTTGCATTAATCTTAGTTAAATTTTTCACAAAAGAAGACATTGCATCTTTAAGAGAACTTTCAGAGAAAGTTGGTCCACTTTCAAAAGTTGTTAATAAGATTCTTAATTTTGTTGAAAAAATCGAATTTAGAAATAGTTAATCGAAAGCAATGTTGTCAGGTTAAGATTTTTTCATGATTTTTTCTCCTATTTTTGATTAAATGCATATTGATTTTTCATATTTTTAGAATCCTGGTTTGTAATTTGCCGTAAATTTTGGTTTATATAATTTTTTCTTTCTTTTATAGATAGGGTGCTAGATTTTTCAGAATGAATCAAGTGTTTTATAACGTTGTTTTAGTTGAATTTCTAGTGTTTGTTGTCCAATTTTCTTT
>CACZPT010000046.1 GCA_902783085.1 uncultured Methanobrevibacter sp. | reverse complement strand
AAAGAAAATTGGACAACAAACACTAGAAATTCAACTAAAACAACGTTATAAAACACTTGATTCATTCTGAAAAATCTAGCACCCTATGATAATATCTCATGTATGTTATTCTCATATGGTGTGGATTGCAGTGCAGTTAGCCAGAGACAATATTTCATCAAATTTTAGGTAGTATTTAAGTGGTTCATCGAGCAAAGTGGCTGATTTGAATATGGTGAAGTGATTTTTGATGTATTTGAAAGCTATAATTCCCACTTTTCTATCATTACAGCTTGAGTTCAACGATTAAATAATCATCGGTTTGGGAATTATTTTATCTTTTGATTTTAATTTTTCAAGAAGTCATAATGCCGTTGCATCACTTCATTTTTGTATTGTTTCTCATTTTTGTAATGTGCATATTATATTGTAGGAAAAGAGTCACTGCTTATTTCATATTCCATTTAATCATCATTATGTTTGTTATTAATCTTTTTGCAGTTATTTTATTTTAGTTGTTTTAATATTTCTAATCCTCGGTTTGTGGATTTGTATAATCTTCCTTTGGTAACATCTTCATTTAGACATATTACTAAATCTTTTTTCTTTAAATCTCTTAAAGCGTTGGATACTTGGGCGGATGTTAAATTAGTTTCTTTAGAGATAGCTGAAGGTAATTTATACTGCTCTTCACCAATAGATTTTAGTGTCTTTTTTCTTGCTTGTGAAACTTCTAAATATCCCACAAGACTCCATAGTTCTTTTTCACCCATACTTTTATTCATACTATATTTGTTTATTTTGTATAAATTACATTATTATTTGTCATTTTATTTTTATTTATACAGGATAACTTTAAATAACTAGTTTTGAACATAATTTAGAAATTTATTAAAAACATAATTATCATATATTTAAATCATTTTATTATTATTCTACACAAATTATTAGTATTTTGATTAATTATATATTATAATATAATGTAATTAATGTGATGTGTTATCATGGCTAATTTTGATTCATTAGAAAATGCTAGAGAATTTTTTTATAAAGATAAGTTTGCTACTTCCATAGGTATTCAATTAGATGAAATTAATGATGATTCTGCCACTTGTAGTTTGGAAATTTCAGATATTCACTGCAATGCCTATGGGGGAGTTATGGGTGGTGTAATTTTCACACTTGCCGATTTTGCTTTTGCTGTTTTATCAAACCAAATCCATCAATTGACAGTTGCTCAACAAGTAAGTATTAATTATTTAAGTGCTCCAAAAGGGGATAAATTAATAGCTAATGCAACATGTAGAAAAGATGGCCGTACTTCATCTATAATTAATGTTGATGTTTCAGATGATACGGGTCGTGATGTTGCTCAATTTATTGGAACGGGCTTTAAATTATGAGGATTAAAGAGTGAAACTCTTTATT
Organism: uncultured Methanobrevibacter sp.; assembly: GCA_902783085.1. GTDB lineage: Archaea > Methanobacteriota > Methanobacteria > Methanobacteriales > Methanobacteriaceae > Methanocatella. Next base: position 13,848 of record CACZPT010000046.1, on the reverse strand, counting down.
TCCCCCACATTAAAAGAAAAATTCAGCTTCTTTTCTATTGGAAAAATTACTTATCATATTTTCTTTTTGATTTTCATAGTAATCTCCACTAAATGATCTGGCATTTTGTGAACAAATATTAATGCAAGTACTGCAACGACTACAATCATCCATGTTTGTTGTTTGAGGATTTTCTTCAGGAATTGCTTCTTCAGGACATGTATAGGCACAATCCATACATTGAACACATAAATCCTCGTTGCAGTCAACATCGTATTTTAACATACTGTATTCGGGATATGGTTTTTTACCTCCAACAAACAATTCATCTTCAACGCCAGATTCTAATTTTTTAATCATTTCTTTTGAAAAATGATTTATCATTTTTAAATCTATAACATCGGGTCTATTAGTTCCAATTTCATTAAATAGTGAATGTTGACTTACAGCAGCACATATTCCAACTATACTAAAATTATTTTCTTTTAATAATTCGGTTAACTCTAAAAGTGCATTACCATAATCAATATTCCCATAGTTTATTACAACTATTGCTTTTGTATTATTTCCTTTGATATTTTCTAGTCTTTTACGAGCTAATTTTGGTATTCTTCCATCAAATACTGGCATTCCAATAATAACTATTTCATTATCAAATTCTTTGTTTTCATCAAAGCTTAATAAGTCATAGTTTTCCATATTTGTCTGGAAATTTTTAGCTATTTCGTTCACAATTTTTTCTGTAGTTCCTGAGGGACTAAAATATATTTTTGAAATTTTTTCAAAGTTTAACATCTTATCACCTTGAAAAAACTTAAATTAATATGTTATTTAAAGATTTGGTAACTATTTGGTCACTTATTTTGTTTTTTTGTGACATTTATTAATGGTAATGTTTAATATTATAATTAAATGGTGATGTTATGGAACTTTTAGAGGTCATGCTTAAAAGAAGAAGTACACGAAGTTTTAAAGATGAAAATATTTCAAGGGATGATTTAGAAAAAATATTGCAAGCTGGTCTTTTAGCACCAACTAGTAGGAATAGAAAACCTTGCAATTTTATGGTTGTTGAAAATAAGGATGTTCTTAATCAACTTGCTGAATCTAAAGATCATGGTGCGGCTTTATTAAAAGGTGCAAATAAAGCTATTGTAGTTATAGGGGATACTTTAATTGCAGATACTTGGATTGAAGATTCGTCTATTGCTCTTACTTATATGCATTTAATGGCTATTGAATTAGGTCTTGGAAGCTGTTGGGTTCAAATTCATTTAAGAGCTAAAGATGGTATTGACTCTGAAGGTATTGTGCGGGATATTTTAAAAATCGATAATCATTATGGGATTGTTGGAATATTGGCTTTAGGTATTCCACAAAATACTCCAGAACCACATACTTTGGAGGATATTGATAAAAATAAGGTTCACTTCTTAGTTTGATTATTTTATTTTTATTTTTATCTATTTTAATTTTCATCATATTTTACTAGAATTTTTCTAGTATGATTTTAATAACATGTTAATAACAAAACTTATATTATTTTATATATAAATATGATATTATGGCTAAAGATGATAGGAGCAGCATCAATCCATTTAGTGGAAGAAAACATTATGATACCGTAAATGATGATAAATTTTTAGAAGAGTGTTATGCTGAGTATTATACGCTTCTTAATAAAGTACAGATTGCAGATAATACTCCTCAAGGCCAATTAGTTAATTCTGTAGCTGTTAATTTAATTACAGCTGTTGAAACCTTTTTAAAAAAAATCAATCGATATGATTACGTTGAAGATTATTACGATTGGGAGTTTCATTTAGTTTTAGAAGATACAGTTAATGCATTCTGTATGCCTGGGGGCAAGATAGTTGTTTATTCGGGTATTTTATCCATTGCAAAATCTGAAGAAGAGCTGGCATTTATTTTAGGTCATGAAATGGCTCATGCATTACTTGACCATGCTAGAACAAGAATAAGTGCACAAAATACACAAAATACTATTACCACAGCATCTTTTTTGGGTAGTTTTGCTCTAGATTTGATGGGTCTTGGAGGTCTTGGTAGTTTAACAAGAGCTGCTGTTAATGTAGCTAGTGTTGGGTCTCAGTTCTTTTTAATGAATCCTTGGGGTAGAGATCATGAACTTGAAGCAGATAAATTAGGTATGATGATAATCCATTGGGCGGGTTATGATATTAGTGGTGTTCCTGATTTTTGGCAAAAAATGAGTAATCATAGTTCTAATAATTTTGATTTTTTTTCAACACATCCATCTGATGATAAAAGAATAGCTGGAATGAAAAATCTTGTTTTAGAAATTGAAAATCAGAAAGATTTTTATTCAAGACCTGTAATGGAAGAAAGTCCTAAATCAAGAAGTGTTAATCAAATTGAAACTTCCAATAGTCTGCAAACTAAAATCTGCACTAATTGTGGTCATGAAGAGGATGCTTCTTCTATTTTTTGTACAAATTGTGGAAATAAGTTTGAAGTTGAAAGCAAATGTCCAAACTGTGGCTATAATGTTGATTTGGAAGATAAATTCTGTACTAATTGCGGATTCAAACTTCATTAAAATTATATGTGAATAGTATCAATATGTTATTATATGAATTTAAACATTATAAAAAATATTCCTATTCCTATTTCAGGTCTGATTTTAGCTTTGTTATCTTTAGGTAATCTGTTACAGGGGTATAGTTTATTTTTTAAAATAATTTTCGGATTAATTGGTGTTATTTTTATTGTATTGCTTTTGTATAAGTTTTATATGTTTACTGATGATTTTATAGGTGAATTGTCAAACCCGATAATTTTAATGAATTCCGGAACTTTTTCTATGAGTTTAATGATTTTATCTACATATATTAATTCATTTTTTCCAGATTTGGCATTATTTATTTGGATTTTAGGAGTTGGCCTTCATATTTTATTAATTATCTACTTTACCTACAATCATATTATTCATAATTTTAATATACTGTTTGTCTATCCGAGTTACTGGATAGTCTTTGTCGGAATATCGATGGGTGCAATAACTGCACATGTTCATGGATTATCCCAAATAGCTTTCATATTCTTTATTTTTGGATTTAGTTCAATGCTTATAACATTACCATTAGTAATATATAGATATTTAAAATATCCTAATAAATTAAATCAAAATAAACCTTTAGTTTGCATTTTCACGGCACTTATAAGTATATTAATTGTTGCCTATATAAATTCTGTAGGTGTGGTCTCTTATTGGTTTTTAATGATTTTATATACTTTTTCTTTTGCATTTTATCTTTTTGCACTTTATAAATTTGTTGATTATAGAAATTTGGAATTTTATCCAAGTTTTTCAGCATTCACTTTTCCTTTTGTTATAAGTGCAATTGCATCAGCCGAAGTGTTTAAAATTAATCAATCTATATTTTTATCAAATATTGTGTTAATTGAAACTTTAATTGCTGTTATTTTTGTAATTTATGTATTGTATCGTTATTTAAAATTTTTATCAAAAATAAAATAAATGCATTAATAATCAAAAAAGTTATCTTGAGTACAACTAATATGTTCATAAAAATGAGAAAAATAAGAAAAAATGAATAAGTTAAATTATTGATAAACTCTCTAAAAAAAGAAATTATTAAGTTAGATATACTAACTTAATAATTAAAATAACCCACTTTCTTCCAATTTATTTTCGAAATAGTGTGCAATATTATCTGCTTTATCTTTAACAATAACTGCAACTATGATAGTTACGATACCTAGTATGATTATAATTAAAAATGCAGGAATATAATTAGACCATAATAAACCTAACATTACCTCACGAAGCATTTTAATTGCATATGTCATTGGAAGATATGGATATAATGTTTTGAAAAATGGATGCATTATATCAATTGGATATACTCCTCCAGTTCCCATAATTTGCAATACTAATAAAAGTACCGAAATTCCTTCTCCTAAATGCCCTAATGCTGAAATAAATGAATAAACTAATGTCATAAATACCAGTGCCACAACATATGCCGAAAATATAAACATTATCGGGTCACTTATTTTAAGACCAAGTAAAAATGAACCAATTATCGTCACTGTTGTTTGTAATATTGCCATTACATTAAATAGGGTTATTTTACCGAAATACATTTCTAAAGGACTGTATTTAGTTCCAGAACTTCTTCCTACTCTAAGCATTACACATGTAATAATTGCTCCAACCCACATGGAGAGCACTATATAAAATGGAGCTACTTGAGAACCGTAATTATCTGTAGGGTTTAATTTCTCTTCATCTAATTTAACTGGGGATAAGAAATAATTTCCTAATTGTGTTTCATTAACTCCTGTTACATCATCTAATTGTGCTGATGCACCAGATAGTGCACTTGCAGCAGCATATAATGCATAAACAGCAGATTGGGAAAGTAATTGTGATCCGGCAGCTAAACTTAATGCACCATTTGCTAAATCTTCAGAACCTAAGGCGACTTGTGAAGCACCATTAGATAGATTCACGGAATGTCGTGCTAGTTGGCTTGACTGTGAAGCAAGGTTTGAACTTCCATTAGCTAGATTAATAGATCCTTGAACAACTTCTCGTGTTGGTCCTGAAGGTAATGTAGTCGGATCAACTAAACTTGATATATGTTGGGCACTACTTTGGATTTGTTGCGAACCTTGATCAATTTGATTGGCCGCTCCAGACATTTGCGATGCTCCTGCAGATACTTGGCTTGCTCCATTTGAAACAGCACCGGCTCCTGCAGATACTTGGCTTGCTCCACCGGATATTTGTGCTGAACCAGCAGCAAGTTGTCCTGCTCCAGAAGATAATTGTCCTGCTCCTGAAGAAAGTGCTGATTGTAATTCACCTAATCTGCCATATGCTGCAAGATTAATAAATTCAACAATTTTTGCATTCATACGCATATAAATCATCTTAGTTGCAGTTTCACTTAATTTACTTGCAGTAGGATTTGTTTTGATATTTACAATATATATCATATGTGCTGAATGAGGGTCATTGGAAACAATCGAGATAATATTGCTTGAGAAGTTTTGAGGAATTATTATTCCAGCATAATATGTTCCATTTTCAACACCTTCTCTTAGTTCATTTTCACTAACAAAAGTCCAATTAAAATCAGTATTATTTTGTAATTCATTAACTAATGATTGACCAACATTAATGTTTTGGTTTTGATAAGAAGAGCCATTATCAAGATTTGCAACTGCAAAAGGCATATCTCCAGTATTGCTATAAGGATCCCAACATGCTTCAACATTTAAAAGAGCATATAAAGAGGGCAATATAATTATTCCAATTAATATTAAAATAACAATCGGATTACTGACAGTGGCTTTAAAATCTCTTTTAGAAATTTCTATAATCTTATGTATACTTCTACCTTCACTCATGTTACACCTCCTTTTTGTTTGATTTAGGGAAGTTTTGATAATATTTTAAATGAATGAAATAGTAACTTTTAACTTCCATATAGTAATTTTAGTAATTAATTATCTATATATTTTAGTAATAAATATGTAATAAGTTAGCGTTTTATTGGCCCAACTAAAAATAGTATTATAAAGGTTAATTCTTAAAATAATTTTTTAAATAAAAATAGGAAAGTAGATAATTATAATCTACCTACTTTAATTAAAGATTCAATAGGGATACCTTCAATTTCTGAAAGTCCCGCCTTATCAATTAGAACTGTAACACATGTTGGTTCTCCACCATTGTCTTTCACGGTGTGAATTACTTCCCTTACAGTTTTTCCACTTGTTATAACATCATCTACGATAATAACTTTTTTACCATTAACTGATCCGAAATTAGTACTTATTGTACCTTCATTTGCAGTTTTATCTTGATCTTTTCTATGTTTATTTGGGTGGAAAATAGCTATTGAAGTATCAACTCCACTCATATCTTCTAAAAAGTCAGCCATCATAGTTGCAAATGGAACTCCACTAACTGCAATTCCAATAACTACATCTGCTTCACCATGTGAAAGCGCCATGTCACTTAAAGCTCCAGAAACATAACTTAAACGAGTTGAATTTCCACCAATACTATTCCAGTTAATAGCAAAATCTCCTAGTGCTTCAATTTTCTCTTCACTAGTTTTTTGGAGAGTTAACCATCTTGCGGTGTCCATACTTACATTAAGTTCATCGGCTATTTCTCCAGTTGTGAATCCATGTTGTCTTAGTTCTTGAGCTTTTTGAATTAATTTATTTTTCATAAATACCACTATTCTCCAAGTTCATCTAAACTAATAGGTCTGTGTTCTTTAGATGATTTATTTGCTGCTATTACCATTTCAAGGGCTTTAAGCCCATCTTCACCAGTAATTTCCGGATCTTCATTATTAACAACAGCATTTAAAAATGAGTTTAATTCACTTTTTAAAGGTTCTTCATGTTTAATTTCAATATCTTGTGCAAATTTTCCATAAACATCAATGCTCTGTTTAATATAATCTACAGAGATAATTCCATCAGTACCTGTAAGTTCGAGTTCTCTTCTTTTATATGGTGTTAACCAGTTAACTTCAATAATTCCAGTTGATTCATTATCAAAACTTACCATAATCTCAGCATGGTCTTCAAATTCACAATCATCTAAAATACTATTCATAGTACCATAAACTTGTGTAATTTCCTCTTCAAATAAGTAATTCATAATATCTAAATCGTGAATAGCTAAATCTATTGCAACACCAACATCTTTTATTCTTGGTGGGAGTGGACCTACTCTTTTTGCAAATGCGGATACAATATCTCCGATAACTCCATCATCAATAAGTTCTTTAGCTTTTTGAACAGCAGGATTAAATCTTTCAACATGTCCAGTTGCCAATATAACTCCGGCTTCTTTTGCGGCTTCAATCATTTCTTTTGCTTCTTTTAATGTGAATGCAATTGGTTTTTCAACTAAAACATGTTTTTTATTTTTTATTGCTTCCATTACAACAGAGTGGTGGTATGTAGTTGGAACACAAACACTAACTACTTCAATGTCGGGATTTTTGAGTAATTCGTTGTAATCAGTATAACCTTTTGCACCGTATTTTTTTTCAATTTTTTTTAGTGCTCTTTCACTTACATCAGAAACGGACAGTAAATTAGCTTCTTCCATCTTGTGGTATACACGAACATGGTTTTCACCCATTGCCCCTACTCCAATAACTCCTACATTAACAGTTTTCAATTTTAATTCCTCCAGTTAAATATAATCCTCAAATATTCGTCCTATCTTTTTACCAAGTTCAACAGCATCTTTGATAGAACCTATTTGTTTTTGTTCATTAAGGATTTCTCCTTGTTTGGTTAGTAATATTGAATATATATTAAATTGATTATCTTTCATTTGTGCTATAGAACCGATTGGCCATTGACAACCGACACCTAATTCTTCCAACACTTTTTTTTCTGCAAATACTTCTTGCATTGATACATAATCATTTAATTTAGAAATTATTTCTTTTTTATCAGAATCTTTTCTAGTTATAATAGCTAATGCGCCTTGTCCCGCTGGGGGTGTGATGTAGTCAACTGGAAATATTGTTTTTATATTTTCAGTCAAACCTAATCTTTTAAGTCCTGCTTCAGCCATTATGGTTGCATCTAAATCGCTTTTTAAAACCTTATTGATTCTAGTTTCTATATTTCCCCTAATGGGTTTAAGTTCAAAACCTTTATTATAATGATTACAAAAAGCTTCTCTTCTAAGACTGCTGGTTCCAAGTTTACATCCATGACCTAAATCTTGCCAGGTTTTATCAGATATTAATACTTCACGTGGAGATTCGCGTTTTGGAACAGCAACGATTTCTAAATCTTCGTCTAATTCGGTAGGTAAATCTTTAAAACTATGTACTGTAAAATCAACTTTCTCTTCTAATAATGCAATATCGAGTTCTTTTGTAAAAAGACCTTTTGAATCCATATTGTATAGTTGAGAATTAGTTATTTTATCTCCTTTTGTTTTAATAATTTCTAAATCAATTTCTTCATCAGTTATTTTTGATAAATCTTTGCAAACTTGCTTTGTTTGCACAAGTGCTAATTGACTACCTCTTGTTCCAACAATCAATATTTTATCTCCAATGTATTAATTGATTTTTTATATAAGTTTTAACTTATAAATTATTATAAAATTACACTATTCTTATTTATTTTTAATTATAATTAAATGTTTCAATTACATGTAATATTTATATTACATTATGGTGTTATCGTTTTGTTATATTACGATAATCTGAACGATATATAAAAAGTAGATTTTTCTGATTTTTTATTGATAAATTGTATACTTCCCCATAATCAGGTATATACTTCATAGGAACATTGACCTTAGTTGAAATATTCTTACCAACTTCTCCAGTTAATATTATTTCATGATTTAGCTTATTTATTAATTCCGCAACTTTATCTTCGTCTATTTCTTCACAAGTAATACCATAATCGCCACCAATGGAGATATAATAATCATCAAATTTTGAAATCATATTTATTGATTCTTCAATTGCTTTAGTATTGATTCCCGGATTAATTTCTTCAATCACGGTAATGCCATCAATATTTCTTTTATTTGTTCTTCCAGGAATACCATTATAATTTTTTAAGCCGTTTTTTATTTGATTTTCGGGAATGTTTGAAGTTAAACAAGTTAAAACTACACCCAATACATTTGATACATGGTGGGGTCCTAATGCAAATGTTTCGATCTGTATTTTTCCTGAAAGTAGCTTATCATCGATTGTTTTGATATTTTTGTATTCAATATCAATCATGCTTTTATCAAAGGAATAATCAATATTTGTTGTGTATAAATTAGCGTTTTCATCATTAACACTAAATAAATTTATTTTATCATGTTTAATATTGGAATAGTATTCATCAAAGCATTCTTTTTGACAATTGACAGTATTACAGTTAAATATTTGTTTTTTAGCATAACTGGCAGTTAATCTATTTTTAGCAATCGGATAATTTTCAACAATATTTGTTAAAAGTCCAACATCTCCAATTCCAGTAGCTCCTAGAGAACTTTCAAAAATAGCACAGTTGTATATTCTATCTTTTTTTTCTCCGCCACAAATTGGGTTAGCTACTCTATAGGCTAAGTCAATGCTTTCTTTAATATTTGCCGGTGTTATTGAAATATTTTTCTGTAAAATAATCTCTTTTTTATTTTCATATAATAAAGCACCTAAACTGGATAAGATTAATGGGTTACTATCAATTAATATTTCTTTTAACATGAAAACAGAACTTGTTTTACCTTTAACGCCAGTCACTTCAATTTTTAAAATATCTTTTTCCCATTCATCTAAAAGTTCTTTAATAGCTTCATGATGTGTTTTAAATGTATATTCTAAATTTGGATTTTCATTTTTAATTTCATCTAATGTTAAAGGTAAATGTATTGGGTAGATAACTTTTAATTCACCCTTTAAGTTTTTCAAATAACTCAATTCGATAATTTTTACATTATATGCATCAAGCATTTTTTTATCAATATCATTTAAGGTATTGTAAATATCAAAGGCATAAACTGTTTTTTCTTTTTTAGCATAACTTATAGCAATTTTAACTCCGCCATGAGTTAAATCAATAACTAATATGTCCATTATAGCACCAGTATTAATTATTTATTCCGCCTTCGCTCAATTTATCTTTTACTTTTTCATAGAAGTATTTGGTGCTTGTTCTTATGAAATAAACATTTTTATCGGATTTTTTAAATTTAATTTCTTCCTGATACTCTGCTTCTTCATTAATTTGCCCGTCCATTACAAACACTGCAGTTTTACCTTTTTTAAGTAATTTGACTGTTATTTCACTGTTGTCTGATACAATAAATGGTCTTGCTCCAAGTTTATATGGACAAATTGGGATAATTATAAATCCGCCAACTTTAGGATCAACAATTGGTCCTCCAGCAGACATTGCATAAGCTGTAGATCCACTTGGTGTTGAAACTATAAGTCCATCAGCCCTTACTTCTTCTACAATCTCACCATCAACCTGTATTTCAAAATGCAGCATTTTTGCAGGTTTATCGGTCATTATAACTACTTCATTCATAGCAGTATAATGGTGATTTTCATGTGAAACTACAAGTTTTGTTCTTTTTTCTTTATAATAATTTCCTTTTAATACATCATTTAAAGCGTCAAAAGTATCTTTAACTTCTATTTCTGTTAAAAATCCTACTGTACCCATATTTATACCAAATATTGGTGTTTCTTCATTCATTTTTGCTTGAGCTCTAAGCAAAGTTCCATCCCCACCTAAAACAACAGCCATATCACAATTAAATTCATTGATATTTTTTGAAAGTTTTTTATAATCGATATTCAAGTCTATGGTTTCAAAATCTTTTTTAAGTTCTGGGGACTTTTTAATAATTCTTTTAATAATCTTATCAATATTTGGGGAGTTTCTTAATTCTTCTAATTTACTTGATAATCTTTTTTCAATAACGACTTCAACACCGTTTGTTAAAAAGTATTCGATAATTTTGGCTGCGAAAAGTATTGGTTTATTTTGGTCAATTCTGCTAACAATTCCAACTTTACCTATAATATCTGTCTGATTATCATTTAGGGTATTAATTAACTGTTTGTGTAGTATTTTATTATTGGCTGCTACAACAATGGTTTTTTCATGTATGCTTAGTTTATTGTTTAATTTTTCACCATGTTTATTAGTAATTATTGCACCGGCTTCTTCTATTATTAATTTTGAAGCTGCAATATCAATTATCCTGCTGCCTCTTAAATCTAAAAATGCATCATATCTTCCACTTGCTACATAAGATAGTTCTAAAACAACAGAACCCAGTACTCTCATTCTTCTTGCATTATCTACTAATTTGGATGCGGAAGAAGTTCCACTTTTTGTAAATCCTCCAAGTGTCATGTTGCTTATATTAATAACATTACTTGGATGCACTTTCTCATTATTTAACCAACAACCTTTTCCTTTTTCTGCTTCAAAAAAGTTTCCATTTCCAAAATTACTGATAAATCCTAGTTCAACATCATCTAATGTTGCTAATCTATCTTCAGGAACATTTGCAACAGCTATTGAAATACCATAAGCGGGGATTTCTTTAATTGCATTGCTAGTACCATCAATAGGATCAACTAAAAATATGAATTTTGGTACTTCTTCTTCAGGTAAATCATCACGTCTTAATTCTTGAGTTAATATAATGCTTTTTTTTGTTCCTTTTCCAAGTTTTAATTCTCCAACTTCTTCACTAACAATATAGGATAGTACTGGGGCATTTTTTAAAATATTTATTACTTTATCTTCAGCTATAATGTCTATGTAGGATGTTGGAGTTCCATCAGCACCAATTTTTACTTTTTCACCGGATTCGGGTTTTCCAACATGTGGCCTTATTGCTCTACTCACTTCTTTTATTATTTCATAAGCTAAATCAGTAGCTATTTTTTTATCTTTAGCATCCATTTTTTCACTCTTCTAAATAAACTACACAAGAAACAACTGATGCAATATTTTCAACAGTGGTTGAGGATTCTTTTACTACTAAATTTTTAATCTCAACATTACGTTTTTTCATCATATATTTTACCATGTATATAACTTCATCTATTATGTCCTGTTTTTCTTTGTTAATTCCAGTTTTTTCAACAACACAACCTAATTCGTCACCAATTGCAACTGCAATTGCTGCTATTATATTATCTCCAGGATTATCAGAAGTTATTGTTGATAAAACACAGTTAACCATAGTACCTGGTTTTAATGGTTTTAACTCAGTTATCTGAGTATTTCCGGATAACATGCTTGAAACTTTAATTAGATTAACATCTCCTATTCCAGCATCAGCTAAAGCATTATCAAATGCATTTAATTTTGTAGGTCCTTCATCTTTTCCAGATACTATAGATATTTTCATTTTTATCACTAATTTTATAATATGGTTTTTATTTAATATATAATATAAGTAAATGATTTTATGATGATGCGGGAGGTTATTATATGATTGTAAATAAATATTTATCTTTGTTAATTACAATTTGTTTTTTTGGGATGTTGATGCTTTTAACATCTTCTTTAATTAAAATTTTTACTAATATCACTATTCGTTATGTTATTTTAGTTATTTTAATTATAATTTTTTATAGATTATCTAAATTATTTTATTTTTATTTAAGAAATGATGAATATTATAAAAATAATAGAAAACAATCTAGTGATAAAAAGGATGAAAAATACATTATTAAAGGTGAATCTGATATTAAAAAGATTTTTCTTATATTTTGGATTTTCTTAATGTTAATTCTTTTATCAGTGGCATTAATATTGGGGGCATAATCGAATAGTTTATATAAAATAGGAAATAGATTTATTATTAATCTAAAATAATTCTTATTATAGATTATAAATTAGGATTTTTATGGAGGAAAATTAATGTCAACAAAAGTTGTAGAGATTAAAACATTAAAAGTTGGAAAATATATTGTATTAGGTGGGGAAGCATCTAAAATTACTAGTTTAACTACTTCATCACCAGGTAAACACGGAGCTGCAAAAGCAAGATTAGAAGCTGTTGGTATTTTTGATAATCAAAAAAGAAGTATTGTAAAACCTGTAGATACTAAAGTAGATATTCCTATTATTGATAAAAGAGTAGGTCAAGTTTTATCTATTCAAGGCAATAATGTTCAATTAATGGATATGGAAAATTACGAAACCTTAGATTTACCAATGCCTGATGAATTAAAAGATGAAATTACTGAAGGTATTGAAGTAGATTATATCGTAGCTTTAGGTAATATGAAAATTATGAGAACTAAATAAGTTCTCTAATAACTTTTTTTTATAGATATATTATGCTATTGAATACTTACGAACCGTGGAAATTTGCATTTTCAACAGAAACTGATTTTAAGAATATAAAGAAAGATTCATTTGGCATAATTGGTGTTCCATTTGATAGTACTACTTCGTATCATTCTGGAGCACGTTTAGGTCCAATTGTTGTTCGTGAAGCATCATTTGGATTTGAAAAATATAATACTATTTTTGATACTGATTTGAATGTGGTATTTTATGATTTTGGGGATGTTAATGTAATTCCCGGAAATTGTGAAGCTACATGTAATATTGTTGAAGACACTATTCGTGAATTAGTTGATTTAAATATAAAACCAATTGTTATTGGTGGAGAACACTCCGCATCAATTGGTGTTGTTAAAGTATTGAGTGAAATATATGATAAATTAACTGTTGTTCATCTTGATGCTCACAGAGACTTGGCTTTTGATTTTGTTGGTGAAAAATACTCTCATGCTACAGTAATGCGAAGAATTCATGAATTTGGTGTTGATTTGGTTCAGATTGGTATTAGATCATCTTCGAAAGATGAGGAAGAATTTGTAAAATCGACTTATAATATTAAAACTTTTAAAAATAAGGATGCTCATCGCCATATGGATGCTATAGAATATTATTTAACTAATATTGATACACCAATATATTTATCTATCGATATGGATGTTGTTGATCCAGCTATAGCTCCTGATGTTGGAAATCCAACTCCTGGTGGATTATTTACTTCAGAAATTGAAGATTTAATTAGGTCATTAGCTTGTAAAAATGTCGTTGGGATGGATGTTGTTGAAACGGCTAGTGATAGATTAGGAGATACTACGGCTGTTAATGCTGCTAAAATCATTTATGATTTTTTATCTTTAATAGATTAATTTTATTTTTCGATATCTTTTTTTGGGACTGTCAAGTTCTTAGTGCTTTTGTTAGTAATTTGTGCTTAAATTTTTAATATTGCCTATTTGGGCTTCTTTTAGTTTT
>CACZPT010000045.1 GCA_902783085.1 uncultured Methanobrevibacter sp. | reverse complement strand
GGGTTTTTAATTACACATCCTATACTTACCATATTAATCACCCTCATCCCATTTCATAAGCTTTTCTAGTAGCTTCTACGTTTAATTCTCCAACTTTTCCTGGAAATGTTTCTGCAATCACTTCAAGAAGTGATTCAATACTTACTGCTTGGGTTTTCTTAGCAAAAAATCCTAAAATAATAGTATTTACAATGTTACGACCTAACATGTCTAATGCAATTCCGGTTGCATCAATACTGTGGACTTCATGTTCTCCACTACCTTTAAAGGTTTCAGTATTGATAATTACTTCAGTATTGTCTTTAATTCCTGAAAAAACATCCACTACATTCAATAATCCATCATCTAAAACTAATACATAGTCTGGATTATAGACTTGGTATCTTAAATCGATTGGCTTATCATCAATTCTTGTGAAAGCCATAACTGGAGCCCCTCTACGTTCTACTCCAAAAAATGGAAAAGCTTGTGAATATTTACCGTCTTTAAATGCTGCTTTAGCCAAAATTTCTGCAGCAGTTACGGCACCTTGTCCACCTCTTCCATGGAAACGAATTTCAATCATTAATTTTTCCTCCATATATTTATCATGTATAATCATTATAAATTACAAAATATATAAATCTTATGTTAATTTTAATTTTTTTTAATAATTTTGTTTAAATTTTAATCTATAATTGCCTTATTTTTTGTTTATTATCTAATATTTAATTTTAACTAATTTTTAGATAAATTGGACATGTTAGATTTATTTAATTAAATTTAATCCATTTTTTAAATTCAAAGAATTAATATAGGAATAAATAATATAAATTAATATAAATGGGGGAGTTAATTATGAAAGTTTTAATAATAACTGGTAATTTAGCATATCCTTTAATAAAAAGTGTTGTTGCTGATTCAAAAGAGGATATTGTTGTCCATATTGCCGATACTCAAGTTGCTGCTTTTTTAACTCCAAGAATGATTATTAATGAAGTTAAAACATATTTTAAGGATGATTTAGATAATATTGATTTAATTCTGGTTCCGGGTTTAATTAAAAAAGGAACAAGAGAAATCACAAAAGAATTGGGAATTCCTACATTTAAAGGTTCAACTGATGGTGCAGATTTGGCCATGGTTTTAAATTTAATTAATAATATAAACTTATCTGAAGATAAACCTGCAGATAAATTAATAGAAGAAGAAAAACGAAAAGAAGCATTTAAATTTATAGATGATTTTGAAAATGATGATGAAAAAATCAATGAACTTCTAAAAAAACCAGATAATATGTTAATTGGAAAACTTCCAGTCGGAAGAGATTTCCCAATGCGTGTTTTAGCTGAAATTGCAAACGCTCCATTTTTATCAAAAGAAGCATTAATTAATAAATGCCAATATTTTGTTGATTCAGGAGCAGATATGATTGATATTGGTATGGCTGCAGGTGAAGACTTTTCAGATAAAGTTCCAGATTTAATCAATACTTTAAGGCCAATTGTCGGAGATCGACCACTAAGTATAGATACATTAAATACAAATGAAATTAAAGTAGCTGCTGAAAATGGAATAGATTTTGTATTGAGTCTTGATTTAGGAAATCACCATGAGGTTGCAGATATTTTAAAAGAAAAAAATATTCCTGCAGTTTTACTTCCAACTAATTTTTCACAGGGCATTTCACCAGAATCACCAAAAGAACGTGTGGATGCAATGCTTAGATTAATTGAAGAAACTGATGGATTAAAATATGTTGCTGATATGATACTTGACCCTGTTAATAGTAGCAGTATTGTTGAATCAATTATTGCTTGTAACGATTTTTCAAAAATTAACAAAGCACCAATGTTTTTTGGTGTTGGAAATGTCACTGAATTAATGGATGCTGATTCTGGTGGGGTTAATGTACTTTTAGCAGGTATTGGAATGGAACTTGGTGTGAGTATATTATTCACCCCTGAAGAAAGTGGAAAAACCAGGGGCAGTGTTTATGAACTGGCCACAGCATCTAAAATGATGTTTCTTGCAAAACACAGAAAATCTATTCCTAAAGATTTGGGAATTAACATGGTTGTTTTTAAAGACAAACATAAAAGAAATGATATTATAGAAAATGAAGTGGATGGTGTTCCACATATAAAGCAATCACAACCTTTAAAATTCATCAGAGATAAATCTGGTAGTTTTAGAATTAATGTTGATTATGGAACTACCGTTGCTGAAAGTAGAATTGTTGCCACTCATTTTAAGAAAAATAATGCTGATTTGGTAATTATTGGAAATACTGCAAAAGAAATTTATGAAGAAATAATAGCTAAAAAATTAGTATCAAGAATGGAACACGCTGCTTATCTTGGTAGTGAACTT
This sequence comes from uncultured Methanobrevibacter sp., assembly GCA_902783085.1. Taxonomy (GTDB): domain Archaea; phylum Methanobacteriota; class Methanobacteria; order Methanobacteriales; family Methanobacteriaceae; genus Methanocatella. The sequence goes on along the minus strand of CACZPT010000045.1, from coordinate 8,393 downwards.
CAAAAAGCAGAAATAGCAATGATTACTGGTAAAGAATATGTTCAGGATTTTGATTTATTTAAAAATCCTGACCAATTTAAAACAAATTAAATTTTCACTCAACAATATCGTCGCCAGCTCCACCACTTGATGATCCTCCACCACTTGATGATCCTCCACCACTTGATGAGCCGCCGCTTGATGATCCTCCACTACTTGATGATCTTCCACCACTACTTGATGAGCCACCACTATAATAGCTTGAAGAAGAACTTTGGCTTGAACTTGGTGAAGATGAACTTGATGAGCTGTCGCTTGATGAATCAGTAGTTGTAGGACCTTGTTGACCAGAGGTGTCATTTACTGAACCTGAATCATCTGTGTGATTTACATCAGTTAAATTGTTGATAATATTTGTATTGCTGGTGTAAACAAATGCACACATAGTTAATATAATTATTACAATAATTACTGAAGTTATAATCATATTATCTATTTTCATCTCTCACACTCCTCTTTCTATATTAATAATATATTTTATTATTTGTGAGTATATATATTTTTTTCACAAACTTTAAATTAAACACTACATATAATTTTTATTAAGTGAAAAATAATCATGGGGTTTGATTTTGCAGTCAGATAATATTACGATTAAAGATATTGAAAAACGCCTTTTAAGTGAAAATTATGTTTCTAATAAAGAAATATCCACTACATTATTCTTATCTTTTTTACTTAAAAAACCGATGCTTATTGAAGGGCCTCCGGGTGTAGGTAAAACAGAATTAGCAAAAGTTATTGCTAAATCATTTGATAGGGATTTTTTCAGAATACAATGTTATGAAGGAATTACCTTTGAGCAAATTGTTGGTGAGTGGAACTACCAAAAACAATTATTGCACTTGGAAGCGGCTAAAAATGAATCAAAAAGGGAAGAAACAATTTTTGAAGATGAATATTTTATTAGAAGATCTCTTTTAAATGCTTTTTTAAACGAAAAAGATTCTGTTTTATTGATTGATGAGATTGATAAGGCTGATGAGGAAGTTGAAAGCTTTTTACTTCAGGCTTTAGGTGAACAGGAAATAACAATCAATGATTTAGGAACTTTTTATCTTCAAAACGATTTAATTGTTATTTTAACTTCTAATTCTCAAAGGTCTCTTCTTGATGAGACTAAAGATAGATGTTTATTCTTATATATTCCATATCCATCAGTTGAACGCGAAATTGAAATCGTAAAATCTAAACTTCCTGAAGCGGATGATGATACAGTTTCTGCCGTTGTTAAAATTGTTCAGAATATCCGTAATCTTAATTTATTAAAAAAACCTTCTGTTAGAGGGACTGTGGATTGGGTTAAATCAGTATCTAATTTAAAAACTAAAGATACTTCTGAAGCTATGGTGGAAAGTATAGGTGTAGCTATTAAATCAGAAAGTGATAAAAAACGTGTTATTAAAGATGTGTTAGATAGGAAATATTGATATGATTGATAAAATAGCTAATTTATCTAATCAATTACGAGATGCAGGTCTTCCAGTTAGTATTAGAAGTACACATGCTGCAAGTGAAGTTTATTTAACTTTGGGTGAATCTGATAGGGATCTTCTTAGAACTTCTCTTAGAGCAATTTATGTAAAGGACAAATATGACATCCCTAAATTTAATAAGATTTTTGAAAGTCTTTTTAAAAAAGAAGTAAAAAAAGAAGAAATTGGTAGGGAAGATAATAGGGGTAATGCTTATAGGGGTAAAGGACCAGCATCCAATAAATATATTATTAAAAAACAAAAAACATTATATAAAAAGGTTAAACAAGAGAAAATCAACAATGAAAAATTAAAACAACTTTCAGGCCAACCTTTACTGGATGAAGCTCAAAAACTTGAACGTGATGGTGAATTATTAAACAAGGATTTAACAAGATTAAATCGTTTTGACCCGAGAATGCTTGAAATATGTCAAAGATTAGGTAAAAGAATAGCTAATAAACGTTCAAGAAGAAAAACTAAATCGAAATCTCATAGAATTGACATGCGAAGAACAATAAGGGCTAATCTAAAATATGGGGGTGTACCGGTTGAGCTTGTAAAAGCCAAACCAAGACCACATAAAAATGAACATTTATTTTTAAATGATATTAGTGGATCTTGTGAATGGATTAGTAGTTGGTTTTTCATGCTGATGTTTTCTGCACAAACAGCTTTTAAACGTTCGAGAACTTTTGAATTTGATAATAAAGTTATTGAAACTACTCAAGCATTAAAAGAAGAATATCTGATTAATTCATTTGTTAAAGTTAAAGATTTAAGAGTTAAGAATATGATGGTTCATGGAACATCGGATATGTATTCTGCTTTTAATAAATTTAAAGAAATGGCTAATATTAATAATAAATCTTATGTTATTATACTTTCAGATTGTAGAGATTGGGCCGGACCAAAAGTTAATGGGGTTCCGGCAAGTGTTGGTGTTTTAGAAGAAATTGTAAGAGATTCTAAAAAAGTTGTTATTTTAAATCCTGAAGATAGAAATAAATGGGATATTGTAGATAGTTGTGTATCTTTATATGAAGAAGCGGGTGCACAGGTATTTGAAGTTAATACTTTAAATCAACTAGCCCAATTTGTAGAAAAAATGTAGGTGATAATATGGATTGCACCAAATGTGGTAATCCGCAAGTTATAGCAAAAAGAGAATATTCCGGTCAATATTTATGTAAAGATTGTTTTATTGAGTCAATTGAAAAAAAAGTAATTAAAACAGTAAAAAAAGAAAAATTACTCGATAAAGGAGATAAAGTGTTAGTTGCACTATCTGGTGGAAAAGATAGTGTAACCGTCTTAGAAATATTAAACAGTTTTCGCAAAAAAAATATCATTGACCTATGCGCCGTAACAGTTGATGAGGGAATTGATAATTATCGCCAAGATGGTGTAGATATAGCTATTAATCATGCTAAACGTTTAGGAATCGAACATAAAGTTGTTTGCCTAAAAGAAGAATATGGAATTACTTTAGATGAAATAATGCAAAAACCCAATCATAAAGGATCATGCTCCTATTGTGGTGTTTTTAGAAGAACTATAATAAATAAAGCAGCCCGTGAATTTGGAGCTACTAAAATAGCAACTGGCCATAATCTAGATGATGAAGTTCAAGCAATTATGATGAATTATCTTGAAGGAAATATTGATAATTTAACCAAACTGGGTGCTAAAAGCCAATCAAAAGCGAAAGAATTCACAGTTAAAATTAAACCTTTAAGAGAAATACCTGAAAGAGAAATTGGATTATATGTTGTTGCAAAAGACTTGGATGTTCACTTTGCAAGCTGCCCTTATGCACAACAATCATTTAGAGGAGAGGTATCTGAAATTGTAAATCAGTTATCAGTTGACCACCCTACAATAAAATATTCTACTTTAAGGGGATATGATAAAATTAAAAATATCTTAAAAGATAATATCAAAAAACAATATCCTGAAGGCAGGTGTGTGAAATGCGGTGAGCCTTCAGCTAATGAATTATGTAAAGCATGCACATTTCTTGAAGAATTAAAAGATTAAGGTGATAAAAATGAAATTCACATTAAAATATAAAAATACAACAGAAGAAAAAGAATTACCTAATACAGAATATACAATTAAAGATTTACTTGATGAACTTGAATTATCCGCCCAAACTATGGTATCTAAACAAAATGGAGAGTTAGTCATTGAAGATAGCATAATCAATGATGGGGATGAAATACAACTAGTTCAGATTATCTATGGTGGTTAAGTGAAAATAAGTTATGAATGCGGACCTTGTTTTTTAAGACAAGCAAGAGAAGCACTGGATTTATCAACCGATGATGAAAAGCTTAAAATGGAAATTATTGGTGATATTTTTGAATATCTATCAGATAATTTTAAATGCGGTGTTAATTCAAATAGTACTGGTTCTACAATACATAAATTAATCAAACAAAAAACCGATTGTAAAGATCCATATTTTAGAGAAAAAATTGAAAGTAATTTCCTAGCTTTAAAATACTTAGATGATGTTAAAAAAATATTGGATGATGATTGCTTAGAAAACTATGTTAAAATAGCCATTATAGGCAATATCCTGGATTTTGGAGCATTTACATTAGATGATGATATTGAAAGTGTAATTAAAAAATCATTGAAAAAAGATTTAGCTATTAAAGACATCGATGAGTTTGAAAACTCTCTTAAAAAACATGACAAAGTATTATATTTAGTAGACAATACTGGAGAAATTGTTTTTGATAAATTATTATTATCCAAAATAAAAGAATATACCATAGACATTACAATTGCTGTTAAATCACAACCTATTTTAAATGATGCCTGTATGAAAGAAGCTCTAGATGCAGGTCTTGATGAGTTTGGTGAGATTGTTGAGATTGGTTGTGGAACTGTTGGTTATGTGGATAGTGAAATTTCTGATGAATTTAGAGAAATTTTTAATGCACATGAATTTATAATTTCAAAGGGTATGGGAAATTATGAAGGACTAACTGAAATAGATTTATCCACTAAAGATGTTTACTTTTTATTATGTGCAAAATGCAATACAATATCAAGAGATATTGGTGTTAACTTACATGATATGCTTCTTTTTAAAAATAGATAAGGGATATTATGATTATAGGATTTATTGGATTTGGAAATGTTTCTCAAAATCTAGTAAAATTAATAAACTCAAAAGATATTTCATTCATAACATCTTTTGATGAAAGATCATCCAAAACAGTTGAAAACATTAAAAATTCAAATATTGAAGTTTTAGATACATTTAAAGATGTTGCTTTAAAATCAGACATATTAATCTCTGCAAATTCTCCAAAAAGCGCTTTAAACATAGCTCAAAAATATGGGGGATTTGTAGATGGAATTTATTTGGATTTAAATAATATCTCTCCTGATACAACACTAGAAATTAATAAACATGTAAAATCACTGGTTGATGGTGCAATTATTGGTAAAATCGACTCTGTTAATCCAATTTTATATATTTCTGGTGAAAAAGCAAATGAATTATTATTTTTAAATGAATTTATTGAAACTCACAAAATTAGTGATGATGTTGGTGATGTAGCTATTTTAAAATTACTTAGAAGTAGTTATACAAAAACATTATCGGCATTATTAATTGAATCAACACAAATTGCTGAAAAATATAATTTAGAAGATGAATTCTTCGATATATTATCATTAACGGAAGGCGAAAACTTCAGGGAAAAATCAATTTCAAGAATAAACAATACTTTAAATTCATCAAAAAGAAAAGCAGAAGAACTTGAAGAAATCATTAATTATTTTGAAGACAATGATTTAACAATGATTATAGCTGCACTTAAAAAACTTAGCCAATAACTACTTTAACTTTAAATCCTTTTTTAGCTTTTTTAATACTTCCACTTATTGGAATAAAATTCGAATCCATAATATATCTTAAATAAGTAACTTCACGCGCAGGGAGGCGTAAATTAGTTTTGATTTTTTTTCCTTCGCTTTTAAATTGTACTGAGACTTTACCATTTTTATCAACATATAAATCAGTGTTAATACCCTCTTTTGTGATTTTAGTCTCAAATTTAGTTAAATTTAATCCAGCTTCCAAACTTAAAGGTGGATTAACATTAATATCCTGACTTCTAAACTTCTCATTAGCTTCACGTGCACTTACACCATTTTCAATACTACTTGCAACATACCATGCTCTATCAATTACCTTTTGGACTTTCTGATTTTTTGGTATTACGCCTAATGTTTCATAACTTTTCATTAATTCCATTACTTCTCTTTTAGTAACTTCGCATTCTATTGCACTTATGGCTAACCTTGTCATTACAGGCCCATAATCAGATCTTCTAAAAACAGCCCAAATAGATTCGGGATCTCTGTAAACTCTTCTTTTAATAATTTCATTTATTGTGTTTCCATTAAGATAAGCAATCTTTTCAAGATTTCCTCTAGAATATGTATTCATTCTTTTATAAATTTCGTCCCAATTTCTATCTCCCGGAACTCTGCCTGCATCAATTTCACGTTTAAGAATTTCCACTGTAGTTTTTGGAAGTAATTTTTTAATATCTTTTGTAATAACTAAATCATTATCAATTATGCTCTTTCTAATTAATCTTCCAGAATATTTATCTTTATCGAATTCTTTAACCACATGATATTTTAATTTTGAACCTAAAAATTCATTTATGGCATACCATCTAATTTCATTTCTATTAGTATAACTTTTTGGCATTCCAACGAAATTTCCCTCATCAATAAATTTTTTTGCTTTTGATTTAATCTCTGAAAGAGGAATACTTGCTGATGTAATATAGTCTGTTGCACCATCATCAATCATTTGTTTAAGTCTAATCGGCACACTATATGATAAAATTAATCTATGATGAAGACCTTCAAATGATTTTACCTCATCAGCACCTAAAGCTAGTGCCATATCACGTCTTGCATCAAAATCAACGAAAAATGGGGCATGATTTGCACTAAATCCTTTATTTAAATATACAACTACTTTTTTAGATTCATCATCAGCAATTTTTGAAGCTTCCTTAATTAATTTTTCATGCCCTTTGTGCACTGGATCAAAATCTGCACTAATACATATCAATATAAACACCAAAAATAGAAATTATGAGATTATTTAGTTTAATAATCTCAATGCACCACTTATTACTAACCATATTCCAATTAATGCTCCAAGAATTATTGGATTTGAAATATATGTACCGATAATAATATAACATACACCCAAGATTATTCCAGAAATTCCAATGTAGAATCCATAATGGGAATCACGATTGTTGATTAAAGAAACAACACTAACTAGTATTAATATTATTCCTGCAATATATAGTGTTATTTCGGCTAAAAATCCAAATAATGCAGGATTAAATATTAGACCAATACTTATTAATAAAAGAACAATACCTAAAACAATATCAATAATAGCCCCGGAAGTATTATAATCCATAATTGATGTTCCAACAATTAACAAATAAATTGCAATGAATAAAACAGATAATCCGATAATTTCACTTGCAGCAATAACCCCAAATATTGGAAATGCAATAATCATTATTCCAAAAATAATAGCTAATAAACTAACAAATTTATTTTTCATGTATATCCTCCTATATTAATTTATAATAAGTTGTATTATTTAATATAATGTGATATGTTTGATTTTTGTAGTTGATTTATTCATATCAGAATTATTAATTTCACCAAACCACTCATTTTTACATTCACAATCATATTCTATAATATCTTGAGTTAAGTTATGCCTTATAATCATATGTTTTAAGTCTTTATTACATTTTTTACAATTATAAGGGCCACGTCTTGAACCAAATCCTGATGTATCTAAAAGTGCGGGGATATCTAATGTTTGGCGTACAGTATTAATAATTTCAATACATGACCAAATCCAAGGTGGCTGATAAACTCCTTTTCTCCAAAAACGCTCTATTACCGTCCTGCTGTGGATAGTTGCCGGACAAAAGGATAATCTATCAACACCAATTAAGCTACACCAATTAGCTGTTTCAATAGCTTCATCAATGGCCTGTTTTTCTGAAACTAATATGGGTTTAACAAAGATATACGCTTTGGATTTAAGATTATATCCTTTTGTTTTTCTTAACTTTTGCATTGTAGTAACTGCATTTTCAAAATCTTTAGATGTAAAACCTTTATTGATTTTTTTTAAACGAGTATAATCATCATATGTTTCAAGGCCAATACTCACTTCAAATAATTTATTTCCAATTATTTCAAAAATTTCATCTAAATATTCTTCTTTTACATATTCTGGTCTTGATTCAACAATAATTTCACTGACATTATCCATATTAGCTAGTGTAGTTAAGATTTCATCACGAGCATCACGTGGAAGTTCATATGGATTCAGAAAACTTCCTGATGCAAATAATTTAACAGAAATTTTATCCTCTTCAGCTATTGGATATCTGGATAAATGGTCATTGAATATTTTAAGAATAGTTGGGGTGTCAATAGGCTCTAAAGTACAATCTGAGACATAACTGCACATTGTACATCCGCCACTATCACCCAAAGCCCATGCACAACCTGGGGTAGGTAATATAATAAATAATGTTTTTGCAACACCATCATAGGTTAAATCATCATTATACCAACTTACACCAACTTGTTCGGGTGTTTTAGGTTCTTTTCTTTCAAAGGCTTTTTTTCTAATTTTTTTACATAAATTTTCAATTTCCATTAAATTAATATATTATATCTTTATGTAATTAAAAATTATTGTTAAAAATAGTGTGGGTAATAAGTTGTGTATAATGGTCTAAAAAAAAATAAAAAAGAAATAGTAAGCAAGTTTAGAAACTTGCGATT
>CACZPT010000044.1 GCA_902783085.1 uncultured Methanobrevibacter sp. | reverse complement strand
CTGCTGATTTCTTCAGAGAAAGTTCCAAAGACGAAGGTCGTCACTACAAAATCTTAGAAGGTATTTTAGAAAGATACTTCTAAATTGAAAGAATTTAATTATTCTTTCCTTTTTCTTTTTTAAATAAAACTAGCCACCAAACTAAAAATAATTATCATTGCCATAACAACAGAAATTGAATTAACAATAGGTTTGTAAACATTCTCTTTAAGTTTATAACTTAATAAAATCTCCAACATTTTACCCCCATCCAGAGGTTTTAATGGAAGCAGGTTAAATAATCCAATTCCTAAATTTAAAGTAAATACCCATTGGGATAAATCTAAAAGAACAAAATAAATCCATGGCAAATCACCATAATTATTGTTAACTAATTCGAAATGCTTTGCGGCTTGAATTCCAAAAAATCCTACAGATTCATTATTCGGATTTTTAGACAATGTCAGGACATAATCCCCCTGGTCTGTTCCTACCGTAACATTATCTCCAGGTTTAAATGATCCAATTATATTTACATAAGATTGTGAATTATCAATAGTTTGATTATTAATTGATTCTAATACCATTCCTTCTCTTAAGATTCCATCACTAGGAGAATCTCCAACAATTCTATCTATTTCAATACCATTTTGTGTAAAATTAGCCGGTATTGCATATGATGAAACGACTAAAAATATAATAAAAGCTACTAAAGCTAGTGACATATTAGCTACAGAACCTGCAGCGTATACTCTAAGCTGTGATATTTTTTTAGATGCTTTTAATTCTTCTTCGTCAGGTTCTACAAAAGCTCCAGGAATAACTGCAAATAATAGTAATCCAATAGATTTAATGTTAATTTTTTCGCTTAATGCCAAAATACCGTGGGAAAATTCATGAACAACCAGCACACTAGCTAAAGCAATTAATCCATAACCTAAAGGCACATAAATTGATGAACCAGGCATTTCAACACCCGGAATCACAATAGAAACTGAAGGTGTCGTGAAAACATTTTCAAGTGATGATACAAGTATCCACGTCATTAAAATCATAGCAGCAAATGACAGGAAAATCCCTAGTGTCATGAAATATTTCCAAAATCGTGGTGAAATATCTGAAATCTTTTTTATTGCACCTTTTAATCTTTCAGTCCTCCACATTATTAAAGGAAAATCAATTTCAAATCCGTGATTTGTTAATTTATTTTTAAATATTAAAGCCACTATCCATATGATGGCAAAAGCTATCAAATAATAATAAATCCCATTCATTAAAATACACCTTCAACTACCAAAGTAGTGAATTAAAAAAGACAACGTTGATTATATCGCCCTTCTGATATCCTTCATCATTTTCGTCTATTATGATATAGCTGTTCGCATCGACCATTGACCTAATAATACCAGAACCTCTATTTAGTATATGTCTAGCATACTTTTCATCAGAAAATGCACGGATAAAATCTGTCCTTCCAAGTTGTGAAGGAATTTTTAATAATGCCTCCCTTTTAACAATATTAAAATCGAAATTTCTTCCTTGCATTTTAAATAAATATCTTCTTGCAAAAATATCAAATTGAGACATTGCCGCTACAGGTTGACCTGAAAAATTAAAAATAATTTTATCATTGACTATACCTGCACCAATAGGTTTTCCAGGCCTTATTGAAACACCATGGAATAATATATCTCCCAAATCATCAACAACATCTAAAACAACATCCCCTTTACTAATAGCTGTTCCACCAGTTGTCATTATAACATCAAAATCCCTACTGGCTTCAAGAATAGCATTTTTAACTTCATCAAAAGTATCTCCAGCATGACCAATCTCAACAGTTGCCCCCGAATCTTCAACCATTGCTTTAATTGTAAATTGATTAGAATTGATTATTTTGGCTTTGTCAATTTCATCTTTAGTAGGTTCAATTAATTCATTTCCAGTTATTATTAACTTAACTTTAGGTTTTTTATAAACTTTAACAGTGTCATAACCAGCAGATGCAATTAAACCCAATTCTTGATAACGTATAAAAGTATTTTTCAAAAGAATAGTATTTCCTTTTTCAATATCCTCAGCCATTGGAGATACATTTTCCCCGGGAGTTACTTGAGAATATAACGTTAACTCATCCCCATCCGTTGTTGTAAATTCTTTCATTAAAACCGCATCAGCACCATCAGGAATAGGTGCACCAGTAGCAATTATAATAGCTTCCCCATCATTAACTGATTTATTTGAAAAATCCCCAGCACCAATTGAATCAATAATCTTAAGTGTTTTCGGCATAGATTGTGATGCCCCAAAAGTATTTTCACCTTTAAGCGCAAAACCATCCATTGCAGATTTATCAAAAGGTGGAGAATTATGATAAGCTATGATATCTTCTGCTAAAACTCTTTTATGGGCTTGATTTATTGGGATTTCCTCAATTGAAGTTAACTTCTGATTATCATCAATTAATTTTAAAGCATCGTTAAGTGAATCCAATTTAGATAAAAACATTAAAACACCAATCACCCATCATTTTAAGCCATGTATTTTTCAATGACACCATGATAAGAATCATTTAAATCTCTAATTGTAAATTCATTATTGTTTATTTTTAAAGTCTCCCCTTTAACTTCCCCTATAACAGTTACTGGAACATCAATTTTAGATAAAATATCCCCCAACTTATCTGCTTTTACAGTTAAAATGTATCTACCATGAGTTTCTGAATATAATAATTGATTTTCATCCAACTCATCAGAAGTTAATGTAATTTCACAACCTTTATTACCAGAAATAACCATCTCAGAAAGTGCAATAGCTAAACCTCCTGCAGATACATCGTGAATTGCAGTGATGTTTTTATCAATATCTTCATCCAATAAATTCAATATAGTTTTAGCATTAGATAATTCACTATCAACCCTAATTCTTGGAGCAACTCCTTTTTCTAAATTATGGATTGTTCTGTGATATTCAGAACCAGTTAATTCATCAAAAGTCTCACCTATTAAAATTATTTTATCCCCTCCATTTTTAAAGTCCATAGTTCTGATATTTTCGATTTTTTCAACCCCAATAACACCAACAGCAGGAGTAGGATTAATTTTAATTCCTTCAGTTTCATTATAAAAACTTACATTACCACTAATAACCGGTGCTTCAAATTTCTCAGCCACTAAACTCATGCCTTCAATAGCTCTTTTAAATTGCCATAATATTTCTGGTTTTTCAGGATTTCCAAAATTAAGGCAATCCACAACTGCATAAGGAGTAGCACCCATTGAAACTACATTACGAATAGCTTCGGCAACACAACCTGCAGCCCCGTCAAATGGAGATAATTGGGTGTGAATTGTATTAGAATCAGTTGTAAGTGCAATAGCTGTTTCATCATCAATTCTTAAAACAGCAGCATCATCACCCGGTTTTACAACAGTTCTTACTTGAACTTCATGGTCATATTGTTTATATACCCATTGTTTTGATGCAATATTCAGTGAAGACAATAATTTAAGTAAAGATTCCTTGATTGGAGGATGTTCAACTTCTATTTTTTCTAAATCTTCAGGAATTTCTTTTAAAGGTCTGTCAATAGAAGGTGGATCTGCAAGCAAAATAGTTGGTAAATTAGCTATTTCTTCACCATTGTCTGAAATAATCATATTATCCCCTTCACGAACTTCACCAATCACTGATGAGACAATTTCATGTTTATCACAGATTTTTTGAGCAAGTTCAACATCATCCGGATTGATAACAAATACCATTCTTTCCTGAGATTCTGAAAGCATTATTTCATAAGGTGTCATACCTGTTTCCCTTAATGGAATTGAGCGTAAATCTACAAATGCTGCATTATGTGAAGCATCGACAAGTTCTGAAATACAACAAGTAAGACCCCCACCACCTAAATCTTTTACACCACTAACATTTATTTTTTCTAAAATTTCTAAAGACGCTTCCAAAACTCTTTTTTTAGTAAAAGGGTCTGCTACTTGAACAGCAGGCCTATCTTCAGTTTCGGAATCTGATGTTAACTCTTCGGATGCAAATGTAACACCATGAATTCCATCACGACCAGTTGTTCCACCCATTAAAAGGAATACATCACCAAAATTAGGTGCTTGAGCACGGACTATGTTTTCTTTTTTAACAAGACCCACACACATTACATTAACTAAAGGATTTGTTCTAAATGATTCATCGAATTCTATTTCACCAGCAACAGTTGGAACACCTACCCTATTACCATAATCTGAAATTCCTTTTACAACATGTTCAAATAGATATCTAGATTTTTCATCTTCCATTGGCCCAAATCTGAGTGAATCTAAAAGTGCAATTGGCATTGCACCCATAGAGATAATATCTCTCAAAATTCCACCAATACCCGTACCTGCCCCACCATATGGCTCAATAGCAGATGGATGGTTGTGAGATTCCATTCCTACAGCCAATGCATATTCATCAGTTACACTCACAAGTCCCGCATCATCACCAGGACCTAAAATAATATTTTCTCCTTCAGTTGGAAAAGCCCTTAAAAAAGGTCTACTACTCTTGTAAGAACAATGTTCTGAAAACATTACATCAAGCATTCCTTCTTCCAATTCATTCATTTTCCTACCAAGGATTCCTTCAATATATTCAATT
>CACZPT010000043.1 GCA_902783085.1 uncultured Methanobrevibacter sp. | reverse complement strand
TGCAGGGGTGCCCGAGCGGCCAAAGGGGGAGGACTTAAGATCCTCTGGCATAGGCCTTCGAGGGTTCGAATCCCTTCCCCTGCACTTTTATTTAAAATTATTTTTTTAATATATTCTCGATTTGCCTTAGTGGCTCAGCTGGTAGAGCGCCACCTTGGTAAGGTGGAAGTCGGGGGTTCGAATCCCCCCTAAGGCTTTAAAACTAATTTTTAATTATTTCAATATTTTCCATTGATTTAATCTTTTCAATATTTTCATTCAATAATAATAGTATTATATCAATAGCTTTTTTTATTCCACTATTTTGTCTTTGGAACAATTCATCGCTGTTATTTTCACGTAAATCACTGTAAACATCACTGGTGGTGGTTATTTCATAATCTTTTGTAAGTATTGTTATTCCTCCCCGACCAATACCTGCAGTTGTTCCAATTGCAATATCACAATTTGTCAAATTCATTACAGCTTTAGCCATGATTTTGCTGGTTTTTTTATCACCATTTTCATTATAAACTTTAATGCCTTTAATGAGATAATCTGGTTTGGGAGGATTTTCAACTTTCAAAATACTTTTTACAGCATCAATTGTTGGAATAAATAAACTACAAGTCACACTTAGTTTGCTATAGTCAAAATCACCATAATTATTTGGATTTTCAATGTATTCGCTTCCAAATTTTCCTTCATAATCTTGAGCAAGTAAATGTAATTCTAAACCGATTTTCCCATGTGTAAAACATTCTGCTGTAGCTATTTTAATCATTTTTATCATTTAATAGTTTAAGTGAGTTCATAGTAATTGCATTTGCAACTTCATCTAAAGTATAGGGGGTTATTGGCTCTTCATCCCTAATTAATTTATTCGTAGTTACAATTAGATGATTATCATTAATTCCCATTTTTCTTAGCTCTTCAACAGCAGGATTGTCATCTTCAAATTCAGAAATATCTTTGATAGTTATATTCTCATTTCCAATTCCAAATATTCCTGCAGTTCCAATTGTTTTGGCTCCTCTTTTGTGGGCATGTTTAATAATTTCAGCGGCAATAGGTATTGTATTTCCACCAGCCAGCACTAAAATAATCACATCACCTTTAATTAAGTCGATATTGTCTTGTGTAATGTATTCTGGATGGCTTTCAATCGTTCTGAAGTTTTCATTGTGTGTACAAAGTCTTTTTAAAAAATCAGTTTTTTTTTCACCGATTTCCGCACCATAAATATTAAATATCACATCTCCACCATCTATTTCCTGACCATCAAAAGCACCGATTATTTTTGGGCCGCCTCTGTGAACTTGCATTAAATTAATACCTATTCTCAGTCCTAATCTTCCAACGCCCACCAGGTCTATTCGACCTTTTGGAATTCTTGTATTTTCAATTTTTTCTATTTCATCTTCAGACATATTAAAACCTATTTTCAATTGGATTTTTATTAATCACTTCACATTTTATGTTTAACTCATCAAGTATTTCTTTTAGATAATATAATCCGGGTACTTCGCTATTGTGATGACCCAAATCAATTAAAGTTAAATCCAAGTTAATTGCAAGTATTGCATTTTCTTGTGTTAAATCACCGGATATTAAAACATCTAAATTTTTGTTTTTAGCTAATTTGATGTAATCTGAATTCTTTAAACCAAATCCGGAAATAATACCTATGCTTTTTATAATTTTCAAATCATCCGGTCTGTTAACAATATTTGCATAATCAAATTCTTTTAAAATAATATCTAATAATTGCCTAAAATTAGTATTGTTTTCACATATTCTTCCAATATTATTGGTTTTATCAAAAACATCAATAATTTTTAAATTTAATTTGTCTCCAAGAGCTTCATTAGCTCCACCTTTAATAATGTCCCAGTTTGAATGAATGGTGTATGTGGGAGTTTTGGGTATAAATAATGGAGGATGATGAGTTATAATCAATGTATTTTTATCAAAACAATCATCACGTGGAGTTAAATCCATATAAATTTTTATTGTATCAATATCTTCACTTAAATTATAATCTTTTGAAAATCCTACTTTATCGTTGCTTAATGCAAGTTCGGGTGGTATTTTTTCATTTATAAATTCAATTATTTCTTTAAGTTTCATTTAAATCATTTTTGATTCAATTTTATTCAATTCATCCAAAATAAGTTCATCTAAATTAAAAGGTTTGATTGTAGATATTTTAATAGCTTTATTATCTGCTAATTCTATAAATTTATCGATATCTTTTTGTTTAAAAATAACTTCTTCATAAAATCCCATCTCACAGGCACTATACAGAACACCTTTCTTTTTAAAGGTTTCATTTAATACATTTGTTAAAACACCTATTGTTAATGTCATAGTTCCGGATGTTTTTGTATCAATACCTTTTGTCTTGATTATTGCTTTATTTGGAGATTTCACAGCACTTAATCTTTCTTTAATGTTATTTTTATTTTCAAGTAATTCATCATTATCTTCAGCTACAGGGTCTTCTATTATAAATGCTTCAACATCTAATTTTGAGGATTGGCTCACATCAAGTCCGCCAAAACCAGTAGTATCAATAACAACATCACAATCATAAATTAAGTCTAAATCTGATGAGAAATTAATTTTATTTTTAATTTCACCACCAATCTCAGTATATAATAGTTCTTCTAAATGTGGATAAATATCAATTAATAAAATGTTTTCATATTTTTCACTTAATTTTTTAACAATTCCAACACCAGTAAAATAAGTACCAATAACAACAATTTTTGATCCAGAATCAATGTTTAATTTTTCAATATAGTCATAAATACATTCTGATTTTTTTTCAATGATATTATTAAATATATCAATTAATTTAATTTCAGATTTGATAGTTAAAACTTCACATGTAATTCCAGTATCAATATCCATATTTTAACCTTCTTTTTTAAATCCAATTTTTTCTAAAGCTTCTACAGCTTCTTTATAGACGGTTTCTTCAATTGATTTTTGATGGATTATATGTGATGGTGACATTCCGGCAGTTAGGATTCTTCCTTTATTGTCAATGAAAACTAATAATGATCCAGAACCGGGAATACCTAAGCGCCCTCTAGCTATTATTAAATCGCATTCACATTGATCAAGTGCAATATATGCTTTGGCTAATGCAGGAATTCTACTTGTATCTGCAGTATTGGTGTCAACTTGTAAAATTTCTGCTTGAGGCAACCCATATTCTTTTAAAACTTCATTTAATACTTTAACTTTTATGCCGGTTTTATTTGGAATACAAATTCTTTTGGCATTTTTAATATAATCTTGAATTTCAGCTATTTCTTCAAGAGTATCTCCATATCTACAATTATCTCTTGATTGATTAAATGCATTTTTAATCATTTTTTCAAATGCCATTATTAAACCTCATTTATTATTTTTTAAAATAAGATAATTATATTTTTTGAGGTATTAAACCTAAGTCTTCAATAACTTCAACAACTTCATTATAGTTACCGTAATTTGGTGATCCTACACCTTTAACTTCTAACGGATAATTATCTGCTATTACAGTTGCTAAATTGTTTGCACCAGCATTCAGGGAATATTCAACATTTTTTGGTCCAATAGTTGGTGTTGGAACAGTAATTCTTATTTTAGGATACATTATTCTAGTTATTGCAATTATTTTCAATTGTTCTTTAAGTGGGAATGGGGGATGATTTGCCATCGGTGTATCTTCATATGGATTAAATCCCATAATTGGTATTTCGGCTAATGTATCAAAATTACTTAAGTAACGTAAATGTTTAATTCTATCTTCATTACTTTCTCCAAGCCCTAAAAGAAGTCCGGATGATAATTCAATCCCAGCATCACTAATCATCTGACAGACATCAATTCTATCCTGTAATCTCTCACCAGGTTTTACATTATTAAAAACTTCTTCATTTATAGTTTCTAAATTACAACAAATTGTATCGACACCTAATTCACCTAATTGTTTTATGGATTTTTTAGTTAAGTCTCCACCAACATTAACTAAAATTTCTAAATCACTATTACTTTTAACAATTTTTGTTGAATTAACGGCTTGTTTTCCTTTATATCCATATCCTCCAGAACAACTAACACGGGGAATCCTTGCTTTTTCGATAGAGTTAACAGCACTTAATATTTCTTCATCACTTTTATAAAATGCATTATAATATCCTTTAGTTGATGTTTTTTCTGCAAATCCACAATATTTGCATCTTGGTTGAATTTGGCATTTATTAGTTATATGGACTGTTGATGTTAATTTGATTGTTTTTGATTCATTATTGCGAATATTTACAGCGGTTTTAAATAATCTTTTTAAATTTTTTTCATCATTAATATTTAATAATTCTAAAAATTCATCATCACTTAATTCTTCATTATTATTTATTTTATTGAAAATATCGTCTATCAATTTAACACCAGTGTTTTTAAAATGAGAAAACTTATTTTTTAATAGCTAATTAACTTAACGATTAAAAAATAAGTTTAAGTGTTGATTTAAAATCAACACAAACTTATTTATTCTTTACCTAAGTATTCTAATACATTAGGGACAATTTCAGCTAAAGCACCGAAGTTCATGGAGTCAGCAGTTCCTAATAATGCGGAAGGAGCTAATGCATCATCCATTTTATCAATACCTTCGTCATTCATTAAAGCAGTAACTTGGGTTAATGCTTCGTTTGCCATCATTTGAGCAAAGTCTGCAGGTGCACCTAAAATTTGGGTAACTGTGTCTCTGTAAGCTAAGATACCTGCGTAGGTAATAGCTGTTACAGCTGAACACATATCACATACAGGACCTAATAAGTTTGCTGGTAAGGTGTATGCAGCACCTCTTGCTTTTTGACCTAAGTCTAATAAAGTGTCGATTGAAGCTTGGTCTGCGTATCCTTCTGCGATATATACTTGTCCTTTCATTTCAGGTACAGCACCAGGGTGGTATGATGCTACATTTACATTAGCACCTAATTCATCGAAAATGTCATTGAATTTTGTAGTTGGGATTGTACATGCATGAGTTAAGATTGCACCATCTTTTAATTGGTCAGCGAATTTTTCGATGATTCCTTTTTGCATACCGCCTTTTGGTAACCAAGTCATTACCCAATCAGCATCTGCAACTGCTTCAGCATCATCAGTAGTACATTTCATACCTAAATCTTCAGGGTGAGTAAAGTGAATTGCACCTTCTGCAGGTTTTGGTACGGTTTCTGCTAATTTGTTTACTTTTTCTCTGATAGCAGGCATTACTTCTTCAGGATTTCCAGCTTTGTGAGCAGCGATTACTTCAGCATAATCAAAGTCATCTATAACAGTAAATTCTCCATCAAATACTGGGTCTGCTACAACAACTTCGTCAACACCAGCTAATTCTAATAATTCAGCACCCATTTCGATAGTTGAGTGAGTCATTGAAATATTTTCTTTACCGGTTGCGTCTGCAACTTCACATGCTCTTGAGAAGTTGGTAATTCCACTTGCAGAATGTGTTCTGTAACATCCTGCACCTAAAATTGCTACTTTCATTTTTTTATTCTCCTTAGATGATATTTTATCAACAAACTTTTTTAAACCACATGCATTCAAAAAATCCATTATTTCATCCCATTTTTTTGGTCTAAATGAACTTTTCTAAATGGTTACATATTCAAAAAAGTTTTTTTTACTACATTGCACATAATTCTTTCAATATAATATGGTAGTTTTGCCATGTAGTAATATGTTTTATTATAAAATTCATACCTATTTAAATCTTTATATTACAGTCTTAAATAGTAATATTTTTTTTATAATTTCTAATTTTTAGTAATACAAGTATTACTTTTTTTGTTTTTTATTAAATTTAGTATTACTTTTTATTTTTATTGTAATTTGATATAAGTTTGGTCTTACCTAAAACGAAAGTTATTTAATACATATTTTACTGAAAGTATTATTATTAATATTTGTGGAGAGATTACCTTGTATGATTTAATAAAAGATGCGGTTCATGATGATGATGCTGCAATCGAATTATCAAAAATTGATAAAGATGTAGTATCTGTTGTTGATGCAATCTCTGAACTTTCACTTGAAGAAACAATGAAACTTGGAATGCAATTTAAAAGATTCCCATTAGGATGTGATTTAACAGAAGTTGTTGTTGGAACATGTGCTTCTGATTTAGAATTGATGGATCTTTTAGGTAATTGTCGTTTAGCCGATATGATAGGCTCACCAATTCACATTTGCGCATATGCATTTTCAGATATAGGTGAAAAATTTGGCATGACTGGCCTTGAAGTAATGCGGAGTGTATATGATATTGTTGATGTTCCACTTGATTTGGATCATTTTGGTGAAAATGGTGCAATGAGACTTCCTAAAAATATTAGTGGTTGTGGTGGTGAATGTTATAATAAGGGTCCGGCTTTCATTGAATGTCCGCGTGGAAGGATTCATGAAAGACTGATTGATAAAGAATTAGAACAAAAATCCGATAAGGAAGGTTGGGTTAAATTATCATCTTCAGTTGCGGTTAATGTCACTTCAGAACAAACTGGTGATGGTCATGCAGCACCTTTAAGTGAAGCTGAAGACATTGCAAATTTAGCTAAAAAGTATAAAAAAGGCCTAGAATCCATAATGTTTGTTGGTGATGGTTATGATGAAGTTATAACTGGTTTTGAAAAGTCTATTGAAATTGGTGCTGATGTTATTGTAGTTGAAGGAGGTCCATTTAACAGATGTGAAAATACAACAGAATCATTTGCAAAGACTATTGCGGCAGCTAGACTTTTATCTCCAGGAAAAGTTGTAGCTACAAATGGGGCTTATGAACATGAGGTTAGAGTTGGTCTTAGAACTGGATTAAATATGGTTATAACTGGTTTTCCTAAAAATCATCATGGATATATGTGTGGTTATGAACCGGGAACTGCAAGAAGAGGCAAATTTGGTCTTCCAAGAATAATTCAAATTATAAATGAGGAATTCCCAAACAGGGGTTTACCAGTACAAAGACAAGATTTATTGGCCTTAGCAACTGCAGTTAAAATTGCAGGTCCGGATTATGTTTATCCAAGAAAAATAGGACAATATTATGTTGGTGATGCGCATTGGGCTACTTTAATAAATTCAAGAATGTATGAAAATATTGAACTAAAACATACATTGGAGGATATTGTAAGTCAAGCTCAAGGAAATACTATTGCACTTCATGGTGGAAGGTTTAGTTCATGGGTAATAGCTAATGAACTTGATAAACAGGTTGATGAAATTATCATTTCAGATACTGATCCATGGGTTCAAAACATTACTGTTAATAATTTACAAGATGAATTAAATGCCACTATAATTCCGGCTAAGGATGATGTTACTGCAGCAAAAGAAGCAGATTTCTCTATTGCTTCATCAACTATGATTTCAGTAAAGGACAGTATTTTAAGTAAAGTTCCTGATGCATTAAAATTAGTTTAAATTATC
>CACZPT010000042.1 GCA_902783085.1 uncultured Methanobrevibacter sp. | reverse complement strand
TGAATTGGACTTAACCAAGTTGGTAACATTGGAGATTTTTCATTTAATTCAATAGCTGTTTTTTCAAGCATTGCACATAAAACTCTTTCAATACTACCAGTAGGTGAACAGTGTAAGATTGTTGGATTGTGTTGATTACCATCTTCACCTAAATATTCAATGTCAAATCTTTTACCACTTTCAACATCAATTTGAACGGTAGGATTTTCAATTGGACGGCCAAGATAATCAATATTAGCTAAATCAATTTTACAAACCCAATAATGTTTTCTTTCAGGTAAAATTTCTAAAAGAATAGGTTTATTGAATTTACTAGCAATTTCATACATCCATTCTTCATTGTCATCAAAGAAATCTTGTGTTGCTCTAAAAATTACTTCAAAGTCCAAATCCAAATCTTTTCCTGTTTGCATACACATGTCAGTTTGTTTTGAAAATTCTTCTAGTGATGCAGGAACATCAGCACAGAATGAATGGAAATCCGGCATTGTAAATGCTCTTAATCTTTTAAGACCTACAACTTCTCCTTTTTTCTCAAATCTGAAACTGTATGTTGATAATTCATAAAGTTTAGCAGGTAAATTCTTCCAAGTTAAAAATGAATTAGCCATTACCCTAAAAGCACCAAAACAACATGCAAATCTAAGCATTAAGTTCTTTTTAGTATCAGTTTTATATTGTCTTTCACCGAATTTGTAAGCATGTTGATATATTGCTTCATTATCCAAATCATAAAAAATTGGAGTTTCAATTGGCATAGCACCTTGGCTGACAGTTAAATTATAAACATAATCAGCTAATAAATCACGTATTAAACGTCCTTTAGGATACCATTTAAGATTTCCAACATCAGATGCACTTTCATAATCACAAATCTCTTTTTCCCTCATTAATTTAACATGTGGAGGTTCACCTTCATCAGATGCACCTTGACCAAGTTCATAATCAACAAGTTGTTTAAAAGCCTTGTTAGAAAATTCAAACTCATCAATTTCAGTGATTTTATCATTTTCTAAAATATGCCAGGTTGAAGGTTTTTTCTCTTTTTTATCATCTTCAACATCAGCAGTGATATTTCTTGAAAGTTCACTTAAAGGATGTCCTTTACATGAAATTTCAAATGCTTTATACCATCCAAACGGAACTCTTTTAACATTTAAATTTTCTTCTTTTAAAGCTTCTTCAGCATCTTTTAAAATTTGAATAGCTACTTTTGGAGAACTTAAAGAAGAAGATAAATGAGCATAAGGATATAAAACAATATTTTCAGCTTTAACTTGATCATTAGTTTTAATAACTTCTTTAACTAAATTTTCAACTATCCCTTTAGGATTTTCTTCATCTTCTTTTTCAACAGCTGTAAATACAACTAAAGATTCATCAAAGGAGCCTTCTTTAGTAGCTTCTTCAATTTCTTCAGCTACAGGTGTCTTATTTTTAACATTGTAATTTAAATAATCAGAATGAATAACTAGTATTCTCATTTGACCACCATATATTATAAATTAGGGTTTGTTAAAAGTATTATATAAAATGATTTAAAGACATTAAAAAATAACCATCTTTGTCTTATCATCAAAAAAGATATTATATAAAAGCAAATAATTATTATTTATGAGAATTATTTTAGCAGGTACAGGTAGTGCTGTTGGAAAAACCACAATAGCTACTGGAATTATGAAAGCTTTAAGTGAAAAGTATAATGTACAACCGTTTAAAGTTGGACCGGATTATATTGACCCTTCATATCATACATTAGCTACTAAAAACACATCTAGAAACTTAGACTCCTTTTTTATGAGTGAAGGACAAGTTAGAGATTCCTACAATAAAGCAATGATAAATAAAGATATTGCTGTTATTGAAGGTGTTAGAGGATTATACGAAGGAATTGATTCCATAAACGACATTGGAAGTACTGCATCAATTGCAAAATCCCTTGAAGCTCCAGTTATTTTAATCATAAATTCCAGAAGTCTTGTTAAAAGTGCTGCTGCATTAGTTTTAGGTTTTCAAAGCTTAGATCCAAAAATTAATATTGCAGGAGTTATCTTAAATAAAGTTAAAAATAAAGCACATTATTTAAAAACCAAACGATCAATTGAAGAGATTACAAAAGTTGAAGTTATTGGTGGCATTATAAGAGATGATTCTATTTCAATTGAACAACGCCATTTAGGCCTTGTTCCAGCTCGTGAAAGGGAAAATTCATTAAAATTTATTGATATTTGGTCTAAAACAATTAAAGAATCTATTGATTTAGACAGATTGGTTGAAATAGCTAAATCTAGCCCCAAAATAAAATCCGAAACCACTCCGATTTGGAATAAATTAAATAAACAAAAGGTTAAAATTGGAGTTGCGTATGACGAAGCCTTTAATTTTTATTATAAAGAAAATATTGAATCAATTGAAGCTAATAATGCTAAAATAGAATATTTCTCACCACTTAACGATGAACATCTCCCAGATATTGATGGATTATATATCGGCGGAGGTTATCCTGAATTATTTTCAAAAGAACTTAGTTTAAATAAAAATATGCTTAAAGAAATCAAAGCCTTCCACCTGGATAATAGACCTATTTTTGCTGAATGTGGAGGTTTAATGTATCTAATGGAATCCATTCATGAAGATAAAGTAGTAAATGTATATCCATATAAATCAATTTTAACAGATAAAGTTCAAGCACTAAAATATACAATAGCTGAAGTTCAAGAAGACAATATTATATCTAAAAAAGGAGAAAAATTCCATGGCCATGAATTCCATTACTCAAAAGTATTAATAGATAAACCAAAACATAAATTTGCATTTAAAATTACTAGAGGAAAAGGCTCATTTAACAATCAAGATGGATTTATAGAAAAAAATACTCTAGCCAGTTATGTTCACTCTCATGTAGCTGCAATGCCTAACTTTGGAGGAAACTTATGTCTTTCAGCAAGAGAAGGATAGATATATTTTCACCATATATTGTAACTGTTGTAATAATAGCATTCTTGATTATGGGCTACATCGGATCATTTAATTATCGGTTTGAAAATCCTTTAAATACACAAACTATTCTAACCACTATTTTTGCATCAATAATATTTTTAATTGGAATATTAACTGTAAAATTTAAATTTAATGTTGAAAACAGACTGAAATTAAATTATTTAAATGAAAAAGTCTTAATTGCAATTTCAATTATTGCCCTAATACTTCAATCATTAAATATGCTTTTACTTGGAGGAATACCTCTTTTTGATAGTGTTTTAAAAGCAAATGCTACAACAAATCTTTGGAGAATAGCTTATCCATTATTTTTAATATTCATAAATATTTTAATAGCTAAATATTATAAAAAAAGATATCTTATAATTGTTTTACTTGGAGCATTGATATTTGGTCTTAATGGATATAGAACCTCAGTTTTAGGGATTTTAGTAAGTGTATTTATTAATTTATATTATCAGCAAAAAATATCTAGAAAATTTGGAATTGGATTTTTAATGATAATAATTATAGGTTTACTTATTACAGGATATATTGCATCTCAATCGATTTCAAACCAACATTGGACATTAAATCCTTTAGAATTAATATTTTATAGAGCTGCTTTTACACTAGAAGTCTTTCAAAAAATCATTCCGCTAGCAGGTACAACCCACGGTCATATTTTAAGCATGATATTTTCATCAGGAAGTCCCAGAACATTTATTGGAGAATATGTGCTGCATTATAATGTTTGTTTAACATCTACCATTTTTGGACCGGTAATGCTTGATTTTGGATTAATTGGCCTTACAATTCAAATGTTTTTAATGGGTAGTTTCTTAGCAATTTTACATAAAATAAAAAAAGGAGTTGGAATAGCTCTTTATTCAATAATACTAACCCACACATTAATTTGGATAGAAACCGGACCAACAGACATTATGATATGGTTTTTATACTTATTAGGAATAATTTATACAATATTAGTTATTTTAAATAAAGACTAGAATAATCAAAATTATTAATGAAATAAAGAATATTACAGTACCTCGAGTAACAAATAACCTTGATCTATCTACAAACACAAATGTTAAACCATATGATAAAATTAAAGCAACAACCATTTCGATTAAACCACTTATACCATAATCTATTTTCAAAATATTACCAGAGAAATATGAAAGTAGATATGAAATAACTACAACCAAAAATACCGTTATGAAAGGATTGCTTAAAAATGGCTGTAAGCGGTCAAAAAGTGAAGGTTTCGGGTAATTATATAAATCTGAAGGATATAATTCTTTATTCTTATTTCTCTTATTTATTATGTTAAATATTGAAAATCTAGAAGAACTAGAATTATATTCTTCAACTTGTGGATATAAAGTATTCTTATATATTCCAGGATTAGAATCCCTTCGATTCATCATATAGTTCATATCCGAAGCATCATAAGCATATTCAGGATATTCATCTTCAACATATTTAACATCACCAGTAGAATAATCATTACTATCTAAAGTAGTTTGCTGTGAGTTATTCTGATATTTCTTAGCAAGTTCAAGTAAATTATCCCTATCAACAAGTTTAATATTCTTTCTAAGTGCATAATTAGTAGCTTGATTATCAAAGTAAGATGACGTGACAATAGCTACTTTCGCTACTTTTAAACTAATTGCAGCATCTTCCATTTCCTTTAAAATATTAATTCCAACTTTAAGCCCTTTATCATAGTTATTACATGCCATAACAACACTAAAATCCCCAATAGTTGTTGGTATTACGGCATAAATATCAATAACCCTTTGAGAAGTCTTAAAGTTCTTATATACCTTAAAACCTGAATCTTCTAAAACTTTAGCAATAAAATTAATCAACTGTGGCTTTTCCAAAATTTACACCCATATATTTTCACTATACTAATTTATAAATTAAATTATTATTAAAGTTTATTATTTATCTAAAATTATTTTAAATTGAAAAACTTAATTAATTATATGAAAGCATTAATAAGTAATGATGATGGCATAATGGCTTCTGGAATATTAGCAGCTAAAAATGCTGTTGAAGATTTATGCGATACAATTGTAGTAGCACCAGAAGTACAACAAAGCGGAATCGGTCACGCATTAACATTATATGAACCAGTAAGAGTTAATAAAAGAATTTTAAAAGATGGTAGTGTTGGTTATAGTGTAGATGGAACACCAACAGATGCGGTTACAATTGGACTTTTTGAAATACTTGATGAAAAGCCGGATTTAATGATATCTGGAATAAATACTGGATATAACCTAGGTCAAGCCGAAATTACAACATCTGGAACTGTAGGAGCAGCTCTTGAAGCAGCAAGTTTTAAAATACCTACAATAGCTATTTCACTAGAAGTAACAAGAGACGACATTAAATTTGAAAATGGGGAAGTAGGAGTAGATTTTGACTTTGCAAAAAAAATGCTTAATAAATTAGCTAAAGTTGTATTAAAAAAAGGATTACCTGAAGATATTGATTTATTGAATGTAAATATTCCAGCAAATCCTATTAATGAAGAATTTGAAATTGTAAAATTAGGAAAAAGAATGTTTACTCCAGTAATTGATAAAAGACAAGATCCCCGTGGAAAATCCTATTATTGGATTGATGGTGAAACATATGATGAAGATAAAAAAGGAAGTGACGGTTATGAACTTAAAAAAGCTCATAAAACCACTATTACACCACTTAAAATCGATTTAACTGGAGATTTGAAATTATTAAAAGATTATTTAGAGATTTAAATCTTTAAGTATTTTTTCTCTTTCTTCACGAAGCTCATTTAAAATTTTTTCATCACTACAACCGTCTTTTTTAAGTTGAGCTATTGTTCTAGTAATAGCTTCCAAATTACTTTCTAATTGATTAATTGCCATGATATAATATTAAAACATTAAAGTATATAAATTTGAAATATGAAATTTAATAAGTAGAATTAAAAGGAATGAAAAATATGACTGATAAAGATCAAGTAAATAAATTATTTAAACAATTTAAAAACAAAAATGTGACTGTTGAGCTAAGAGACAATAATCAATGTGAAGGAAAAGTCATAGCTGTTGATAATTACTTGAATTTAGTTTTAGAAAATGAAAATGGAATTGAAACTATTAAAGGTGGAAATGTAATATTTGTTAGCTTAAAAGAATAGCTAACTTAAATCTACTTCAATTCCTAAAATCTCACTTTTACCCTTATAAACATCACATGCAATTTGAGCTGCTCCAATAGCCCCGGATTCTTTAGAAATAAGTTTTAATTCATATTTGCCCTTGAAATATTTGTTAATTTCATCCTCAAAGTTAAAAGGCTCTTTTGCACTTCCAATAGAACCAGTTAAAACAATACCGTCTAATTTATTATTACAAACAATCTCAAGACCGGCAATTTCCATTGCAACTGTCATGACTAAAGTATCTATAGCCAATTTAGCTTTCTTATCCCCATCAGAATAATTATTAAGCAATTCATCTTTCATGTTGGCAACTTTGCCTGAAATTTCTGCAATTTTAATAGCTCCAGCATTAGAAAAGCATTCATTTCCATTTCGTTTACCTTCATCAATGTCACGAATCATGTCTAAGTCTAATGGCCCATGAACAACACCCATAGCTCCCAAACATGCATCAATAGCCCCTTTAATTTTAGAATCTTCAATTAAAATATCTACACTATTGGAAGATATATCTGCTACAATAAAGTTTTGCCATCCAGTTTCAAGTAATGCATTATATGAAATACTCACCTTTTCTGGACTAGCCTGATGAGAATAAGCTGCTCTAAATAATTCATCTAAAGAAGTAGAATCTTTGTGAAGACCAGGTATCATAATAGCTGGAATATCTGAATCTTCTAATTGAGAAAATACTGAAGTACCTCCACCAGTAACCTTTCCAGCCCCATCAATAGATAAAATTCCTCTATTTTCAACTTTATCAATAGGTAATATCTTATTTATACCATCACCCATTGCATAAGTAATAGCCATTAATTTTATATCATCTAAGTTTATTCTTTTAGATAATTCTTCAATAGCTGAAACTTTACCGCTTTTAGAATCTTCTCTTCCAATTTTAAAAATATCAATAATATAGGAATCTTCATCCATTATACAAAAAGAGATTCCAGTAGTCCCATGATCCATTCCTATAAATACCATAGGCAACACTTAAAAAAAATAGTTAAAAGATGAATTTAATCATCTTTTTGTAATCCACAAGCTTTTCTTAATCTAGCTCCAACAATTTCAATGTCTTCACGTTCTTCAGCAGCCCTCATTTCTTTTAAATTAGCTCCATCAGTAGCGTTTTCTTCAGCCCATTGTTTTTTGAAAGTACCGTCCTGGATTTCTTTTAAAACTTGTTTCATACCATCTTTTGCTTCTTGAGTAATAATTCTGCTTCCTCTGGTTAAACCACCATATTCAGCAGTGTTACTTACATCTTTCCACATACCTTGGAAACCTTTTTCGTAAATTAAATCTACAATAAGTTTTACTTCATGACAAGTTTCAAAGTATGCGATTTCTGGTTGGTATCCTGCTTCAACTAAAGTAGTAAATCCAGCATTAATTAATTCAGTGATTCCACCACATAAAACTGTTTGTTCA
>CACZPT010000041.1 GCA_902783085.1 uncultured Methanobrevibacter sp. | reverse complement strand
CAACAAGTTCTGTTTTACATGGACAGAATAATTTATGCTCACTATTTAATTGTTGGTGAATTTCAAGTCCCATTTTTAATCCTAATTTTTCGTAATCCATATTAACAACACCTTAATTTAAAAAATCCTTAATTGATGACTTTTTACTAAATTCACCGGCAATATTTTCATGCATAATTTCTTTAACTTCATCATATTCACTACTTTGACCTAATGCCCAACATAATTTAACATAAGTTGTCTCAGGGGTCATATCAAGACCAGATATCACTCCAGTATCAAGGATTTCACGACCTGTTGAGTAAACATTCATATTCACTCTTCCATAAAGACATTGTGAAGTCATAATTATAGGAATGTTTTCATCTTTTGCTCTTTTAAATGAGCCGATTAGATTATTTGGAACATGTCCAAGACCAGTTCCTTCAATTACAATACCCTTATAACCTTTATCGATGTGATATTCAATAAATTCTTCAGAAATACCTGGAAAACTTTTAATAAATCCGACTTTTTCTTCAATATTGGCATTCAGTTCAAGTTCTTGAGTGCCACGTTTTGTATAAGCATAATCTTGATTAATATGGACTTTTTTATTTTCAATTTTAGCTATTGGCTGAGCATTAATACTTCTGAATGTGTCTCTACGACTGGTATGCATTTTTCTTACTTTAGTTCCTTTATGTAAGTAAGTGTATTGGTCATTAAGACTTCCATGCATACAAACACATACTTCTGCAATATCTGATTTAGCTGCAAGCACAGAATCAATTAAATTAATATTGGCATCACTTGAAGGCCTATCTGAACTTCTTTGAGCACCAGTAACAATAATCGGAACTGATGTTTTTAGCATAAAACTTAATGCTGCTGAAGTATAGTGCATTGTATCAGTACCATGGGCTATTACGATACCATCAGATCCTTCAGAAATATCATTAGCAATTTCACTAGCGGCCTTAACCCAGTATTGTGGTCGCATATTTTCACTTAAAATATTATATAATGCTTTAACATTGTAATTTGCATAATCTAATAATTCTGGGTTGGCTTTTACAAGGTCTTGAGCGGTAAATGCCGGATGTACTGCTCCAGTTCTGTAATCAATAACTGATGATACAGTACCTCCTGTTGATATAATGGAGATATTTTGTTTTGTTTCATCTTTTGGAATTTCAGTTTCATCATAACCAATTTTTGGTTTATCTCCTTTTTCGATTAACTCTGCAGTAGTATTTTCAATAGCTACACCAATATTATATCCACTTGATAGTTTAATTACTAAATATCCATCTTCTGCATCTTCAGATCTATCAAGTAAAATTCCAATATAAGATATGTCTTCTTTATTGATTTTAACAGTATCTCCTATACTGATACCATTATTTTTCAAGTAATTTTGTGAAGTTTCTTTATATGTCATCAAATCACACTATGAATTGTTTTTTAACCATTCTGCTCCAGCTTTTAAAACTTCGATATTCACATCAATAACTTTAGGTTTTGATGCAAACATTTCACGAATGGCATTTTCATAAGATTCATGTTTTAAAACATCAGTTAATTCAGTTAACGCACCTAAAAGTGCAGTATTTGCAGTTTTAGCATTTTCATGTTCTTCTGCAATATTGACACAGGGCATTGGAATAACTTTAATATTTTTATCACTTGTAAATTCACCAATATGTGCATCATAGAGTATAACTCCATTTTCTTTAACGTCTTTAGAGAATTGTTCTAAAGAAGGTTTATTTAAAGCAATTAATATGTCAATATCATCAACTACTGGGGTTCCTATTGTTTCGTTAGATATTACTACAGAACAATTTGATTTTCCACCTCTTTGTTCTGGTCCATAGCTTGGATACCATGAAACATGTTTTCCTTCGGCACATGCTGCTTGAGCAATAGTAAGCCCTGCGCTTAAAACTCCTTGACCACCAAATCCAGAAACTTTAATGTTTATTGGTTTAATGTCATCATCAACATAGCCTGTATCATCATCCCTATTCACATTAAATATTTTATCTAAAGATTGGGTTGAAAAATCACTTTCAGGCCTTATTACAGGATGTTTGGAGTTTATATTATTCCTGAAATTTTTAACAGGAAATTCTTTTTCCATTTGTTCTTCGATAAATTTTTGGGCACTTTTAACATCTTGTTTTAAGTTAGTAGGACAAGGTGACAATACTTCTATAAATGAATATCCTTTTTTATCTCTTTGTATGGTCAATGCTTGTTTAATTGCATATTTGGCAAGTCTGATTTTCAGTGGATTTGCAAGAGATACTCTTTCAATAAATACTGGTGCTTTTAAAGTGTTAATTAACTCACACATATGGGTAGGGTGTCCAGTATAATCTGGATCTCTTCCAGTTTGGCATGTAACAGTTTTTTCACCAATTAATGTTGTTGGAGCCATTTGACCACCGGTCATTCCATAAACTGTATTATTAACAAAGAATACTGCCATTTTTTCTCCACGATTGGCTGCTTGTAAAGTTTCATTTAAACCAATTGAAGCTAAATCTCCATCGCCTTGATAACTCATTACAATAGCATCATCTTCAGCTCTTGAAATACCTGTAGCTACTGCTGGTGCTCTTCCGTGAGCAGTTTGAAAGTTTCCGCAGTTAAAATAGAAATATGCATATACTGAACAGCCAACGGGTGAAATCATAACGCATCTTTCTTGTATTCCAAGTTCATCCATACATTCGGCAATTAATTTATGTAAAATTCCATGTCCACAACCGGCACAATAATGGGTTGATTTAATATTGGTTCCTTTTCTAGGATATTCTTCTAAAAGGGATTGTGGATTTCTACGTATTTTTAATTCATAATCTTTATTATTTTGTATTTCATCAATATTCATTTTTCCACATCCTTAATCAATAATATTGGGGCTTGCTTTTTCTTCACTTCTTTTTGAAGTATCTAAGTTATCATCTTCAAAGCCAGCAATTTCATAAATTTTTGCAAGGACATGTTTTAACTCAATTAAGTTTCCACCCATCCTATTTATGAGATAAGTATTTTCTTTTCTTAAAGCTGCAAATTGAACATCTGCTAATAATTGACCATTACTCATTTCTACTGAAATAAAACTAACTCCTTTATCTGATAATTCTTTTATTTTATCAACTGGGAATGGAGATAATGTAATAGGTCTTAAAAGTCCAACTTTCAATCCATTTTCACGACTTTTATCCACAGCAGATCTTGCAATTCTACTACTAATACCGAATGAGACTAAAACAATGTCTGCGTCTTCAGTTTTATATTCTTCAAAAATAACTTCTTCAGCATCAATTTTAGCATATTTTTCTTGGATTTTGAAGTTAAAATCTTCTAAATCATTAAAATCGTTAAATATTGAAGTGATAAGATTATCCATTGTTTCTTTTGTTCCTTTCACTACCCATTCTTTATCATTTTTAGGTTCAATAGCTTTTTTAGGAAATACTAGTGGTTCTGCCATTTGGCCTAAAGTACCATCGGCTAAAACAACAACTGGGTTTCTCCATTTATCTGCAAGTTCAAATGCTTTCATTGTTAAATCGCACATTTCTTGAACACTATTTGGGGCTAGAACTATGTTTTTATAGTTTCCATGACCTCCACCTTTAACAATTTGATTGTAATCTCCCTGTTCTGGGCCAATATTTCCAAGTCCTGGTCCTGCTCTCATAATATCCACAATAACTGCAGGTAATTCTGCTCCTGCAAGAAATGTAAATCCTTCCTGCATTAAGCTAATACCTGGTCCTGATGATGAGGTCATAACTCTATGGCCAGTTCCTGAAGCACCATAAACCATATTAATCGATGCTTCTTCACTTTCTGCTTGAACAAAGTTTCTACCAACCATTGGGAAATATTTTGATGCTTCATGCAATATTTCACTAGCGGGAGTAATCGGATATCCAAAGAAACAATCACAGCCAGCATACATTGCACCAATGACTACTGCAGTATTTCCTTTAACCATTTGATTACTCATTTATTTTCCTCCTTTATTAGCTACTTTAGCTTTAATCATTTTACCAACTTTATCATCAACAATTTTTTTATATTGGTGTACTTCAAGTGCTAATGGTTCAGGACAAGTAAAGTAACAGTCTTTACATCCAGTACATCCATTTCCACTATAGTAAGCATATTGATATCCTGCATTATTCATATCTTCTGATAAAAGAATTGCATTTTGCGGACATCCTACAATACATCTTTGACATCCTTTGCATTCTTCTTTGTTAATAACAGGAAATGATATTTCTTCATCAACCATAATAATCTCCCATTAATTTTTATCTTTATCTCTAATTTCTACCCTTCTTATTTTACCACTAATTGTTTCTGGAATTTCATCAACATATTCAATCATTCTAGGGTATTTATAAGGGGCGGTAACACGTTTAACATGATTTTGAATGTCTTTTGTAAGTTCATCTGACGGTTCATAGTCTGGTTGCAATATGATTGTTGCTTTTACAATTTGGCCTCTTATTTCATCAGGATAAGCAGTAATAGCACAATTTGTAACTGCTTCATGTGATAAAACAGCACTTTCTACTTCATAAGGTCCAATACGATATCCTGATGATTTAATAATATCGTCATTTCTTCCTACAAAATGAACATATCCGTCTTCATCCATCCATGCAGTATCTCCACAGTGATAATATCCGTTGTACCATTGTGCTTTTTGCTTTTCAGGATCTTTATAATATTCTTTAAATAATCCTGGGCTCACACCATCAGATACATTAAAACAAAGTTCTCCTTCTTCTCCAATTTCTACTTTTTCATCATTAGCATTTAATAATTCTAAATTATATAATGGGGAAGGTTTTCCAATTGAACCTAATTTTGCATCTAACCAAATGAAAGTACCTATGGATAATGTAGTTTCGGTTTGACCGAATCCTTCTTTAATAGTTAATCCAGATATTTCTTTAAATCTTTTTGATACTTCTGGAGGTAAAGGTTCACCTGCTGTTGCAACATATGTGAGATTTGAAAAGTCATATCCTTCAATTTTTTCTTTAATTAAGAATCTATAAACTGTTGGTGGAGCACAGAATGTAGTTACTTTGTTTTCAATAATTTTTTCAAGTAATTTTATTCCATTAAACCTATTGTAATCGTAAATGAATATTGCGGTACCTGCAATCCATTGTCCATAAATATTTCCCCATACTGCTTTTCCCCATCCAGTATCAGATGCAGTGTGGTGAATTCCATCTTCTACAACATTCTGCCAGTATTTTGCAGTTGGAATATGTCCTAATGCATAAGTATGCTTGTGTGAAACCATTTTTGGAAGTCCACTAGTTCCGGAAGTAAAGTAAATTAAAAAGATGTCGTCTGCTTTAGTTGCATCCTCGCCGGTAGGTCTTTCAAATACTGGGCTTTGTTCTTTAATAGCTTTATTGAAGTTTATCCAGCCATCCCTATCTGTTTCAATAACAAGTTTTTTCAAGTCAATACCTAATTCCTTTTCAGCTTCTTCATAATCAGGAAGTAAAGAATCTTCTTCAACACTTACAACGAGTTTTACTTCTGCATTTTTTAATCTAAAGTCAATATCGTGGAGTTTTAACATATGGGTTGCTGGTATAGCTATTGCTCCAATTTTATGCAATGCTACCATACAGAACCACCATTCATATCTGTTTTTTAATGTAAGCATTACTTTATCGCCTTTTTTGATGCCCTGACTTTTAAATAAGTTTGCAGCTTTATTACTATATTCTTTCATATCTTTAAATGTGAAAGTATGTTTTTCATCATAATCATTAGTCCAAATTAAAGCTATTTTTTCAGGATCAATTTCAGCATATTTATCTACTACATCAAATCCAAAGTTAAAATCATCTTCATATTTTAACTTAAAATTCTCATAAAAATCTTCATATGAGTTAAAATCCACTCTCTCTAAAAAATCTCCAATTACCGATGTCATAGTATAACCTCTACATTAAAACAGCTAAAAATTTAGCGGGTTTGTCACTCATTGCCACCATTGCATGCCTGTGGTTGGAATCAAAAAATATTGAATCTCCTTCATTTAAAATAAATTCGTTATTGTGAATGTAAATTTTAAGTGTTCCTTCAAGAACATAATTAAATTCTTGGCCAGGGTGTGAATTCAAAGATGGAATTGAATTTTTTTCAGGATCTACGGTTACTAAGAATGTTTCTGCTTTTTTATGAATAAATCTTGAACATAAATTTTCGTGATTGTATTCTTTACTTCTTTCAACTGAAATACCTTTATTTGCACGGGTAATATCAAAAATACTCATCCTACTTTCTTCACCAGTTAAAAGTAAACTTAAATCTACTTGAAATTTATTTGCAAGTTCATATATAAGACTTGCAGGAATATCAACTTCTCCATTTTCGTATTGTTTGTAAGTTGCAGCATCAACATTTAGTTCTCCAGCAATATCTTGTACTGATATGTCTGAAAGTTCTCTTAATTCTTTAATCCTATTTCCAATATCTTTGTTATATTCATTCATAGTAAACACCTTAAATTTATAACATATATTATTTATTTATAATTACATTATTTAAAGCTTATTAAAAATCATGATAATTCATTATAAATTACTATTTTTTCAATTAAATTAAATTTGTACATAAAGTGTCACTTCATCACTAAAAATTTCATAAAAATCTAAGTCATAACTAAATATGTGAATAAAAGTTATATAATAGTAAAATAATTATTATAATAAATGAAAAAATAGGGGATGTTTATGTCAACTTCAGATATTGGTACTAATGTAATATTTAAAAAACAATTGGGTTTGAACTTTGAAATTGATCAAAAATATGTTGGACTTAAAATGAAAGAAAATAATATATTATCTTTTAATTTTAGAGTGCCGGGAGATATAAAAGATGAAGTTGAAACCTATTTTAGAAGATTTAAATTGGGAGAACCAATTCTTGTAGATATTGGTGGAACTGGGGATATTAGGTGTGAATTCAAAGGTCTTTCACCAGTATTAAAACGAAAAGAAGAAATGGATTCTTATTTTGTTTCAGCAACATTGAGGGAAGATAAAACTTATAATCCTCTTGAAGAAGAAAAATGTGAAACTTGCAGTAATTGTGGGTTCCACTAAATTTAAATTTTTTTTCATGTTAAAAATTTCAATTCTTTAAAATCCACATAATTTCTTTTTATTTCAGTTAGGTTTTTATATAAATTCATATACTTTTATTTAAAATTAGTTATGTGTTTCTTTTTTAATATTATTCTTTATGAGGAAAACACATAACTCAATAATTATCTAATTTAGTTCTTTTATTAATTTTACGAGTTTTATAGTTCTTTTTTTAAAAAATACTGTATTTAAGCAAGTTAAATTTTCAATT
>CACZPT010000040.1 GCA_902783085.1 uncultured Methanobrevibacter sp. | reverse complement strand
TTGAAAAAGGCACAATCACCCAAATTTTTGGCCCTCCAAGTTCCGGTAAAAGTAATATTGCTTTAACTTTAGCTGTTAATGTTGCAAAAACTAATAAAAAAGCTATTTTTATTGATACTGAAGGGGGAATGTCTGTTGAGAGAATCAAGCAGATTGCTGGTGATGATTTTTCTAATGTGGCTAATAATATAATGGTTTTTGAACCAACTTCTTTTCAAGAACAAAATGATAATATCAATGCTATTGAATTATGGCTCAGATCTAATCATGAATATGTTGATTTACTAATTTTAGACTCTGCCGTTGCACTTTATCGTGTTGATGATATGAAATCATCTAAACTTAATCGTGAATTAGGTAAACAGATGGGTGTTTTATCTAAAATCGCACGTAGTTATGATATTGCTGTTTTAGTCACTAATCAGGTTTATACTGCTTTTGATGATGAAGGAAATAGTGATATTAAAGCAGTTGGTGGAATGGTTCTTCAATATTGGAGTAAAATAACTATTCAGCTTGAAAAAGCAGATGAGATAAATCAGAGAATAGCTACCTTAAAACGCCATAGGAGTATTCCTGAAGGTCGGCAATCTGTTTTCCGAATTACTCTTCGTGGAATTAACTAACATTAATTTTATTAATAATTAATAATAGATTATTTACCAATAGATGTGGGATTATTATGAGCGATATAAAAAACCCTAAGAAAAAATTTAAGAAAACAGAAAGGGTACCTCCAGAAGGTTATGATTCTTCAAATGACTTTTTTGAAGATGTATTTATGGATAAAGATATGATTTGGATGGGCCAAAACACTAACCATCTTCACGGAGATATAATTGCTGATGCAATGGCTGACTGCGTAAAAGAAAAGGAATATTCTAAATATCCTCCTCCAGAAGGGTTTTCAGAACTTAGACAGTTAATATTGGATGATTTGAATTTTGATAATTGTGAAGTATTATTAACTGCAGGTGCAACTGAATCTTTATATTTATGTATGCAGGCATTACTCGAACAGGAGGATAATGTAATTTTATCAGATCCAGGTTACTTTATCATTGGGGACTTTGCTAACCGTTTTGCAGATGATGTAAGGTATGTTCCAATTTATAACGAAGAATGTGGGTATAAATTAACTCCAGAGCTTTTAAGGCAAAATATGGATGAAAATACAAAAATGGTAATTTTAATTGATCCGTTAAACCCTCTAGGTTCAGGTTATACTGAAGAAGAGCTTAAAGAGTTCGCACAAATAGCTATTGAAAATGATATATACTTATTGCATGATGTAACTTATAAAGACTTTGCACGTAAGCATTTCTTGGTTGAAAATTACGCTCCAGGTCAAACCTTGACAATCTACAGTTTTTCTAAAATATTTGGAATGGCAGGTTTGAGAATAGGTAGTGTAGTTTCATCAAAACCTATTATTGATGTTATAAAAAACGCCGTTGTTAATGACTTAGGAGTTAATATAATCGCACAATACGGCGCTATTGCAGGTTTAAAATCTAAAAATATATGGGAAAACGAAATAAGAGAAATTTCATTTACAAACCAAAAACTAATCAAAGAAATGGTTGATGAAATTGATGGTGTGTTCTTGCCTGTTTATCCGTCTGATGCAAACATGATGGCTGTTGATGTATCTGGTGCGGGAATAAACCCTAAAGAGTTATCAAATTATTTATTTAAACGTGGAATCTTTGCAAGAGAAGGTGAATATACTTCTGAATTGTTTGGAGATAAATACTTGCGTATTAGTTTTTCAATTCCAACCGAACAAATTGAAGTGTTCTGCGTGGAATTCCCAAAAGCTATTGAAGCTTTAAGAAAAAATTAAATAAAGGTTAGGGGTATGAGATTTAGATATCATCAACCTATTCCTAATTTTTATAAAATTGAAAATCCTAAAAACCCAATTAAGCATATTTCTGATATTTTATTTGATGAATTATATAATTTAGTTTTAGATGCTGGTTTTGTTGGTGTAAGCTATTCTAAATTATCTGATGATTTTAAAAGCCAATGGGGAATTGACTGGGATAATATTGTTATTTTAAAGTATCAAATGTCGCATGATATCTTAAAAATGGAAAATTCAAAAGAAAAAACAATCTTTGAGGATAAGGAGTTTCAGGAATTTGGATTTAAAACATTTGAAATTGCAGATTTTCTAAGAAAGAATAATTTCAAGGCAGATCTAATTCATCCATTAGATGATAAAATTAGCTTAAGGGCAATTGCAATGCAGTCAAATGACTGTGTTATAACAAGAAGTAACATGTGCATGTTTGAAGAAGGTTTAAATTTAGGATTTTTCATGATTAAAACATCTATTGAGAATTTACCATTTAAATGTGAAAATGATATGTTATGGGTTCGCGATTACTGTAATACCTGTGGAATTTGCATTGACAGATGTCCTGAAAATGCATTTGATGATAGTGAAAAACTTAAAAGAAAAGTTTGCACGGCTCACAAGGAAGGTTGCAGTATTTGCATGACGATTTGCCCATTTTTTAAACAAGGTTATCAAAAAGTTAAAAAGAGGTATGATAGAAATGTCCAAAAAAATAGCTCTGGTGTCTTGTAGTGGATTAAGTCCATTAGGTCTAGTAGTAAGAGCAGCAACTGTAGAACTTGCATTGGAAAATGATAATATTGTTGCAGTATGTATAAGTGAATATTCAGCACAGCATAATAATTGCTCACCAATTTTAGATGGTGCAAAAATCGTCAGCATAACGGGTTGTGGCGATGATTGTGCATCTGTAATTTTAGCTGAAAAAAATGTAAAGGTTATAAAAAACATTTCTGCAGACGTTGTTGTAAATGCATTTGATTTGAACCCACTTGATTCTGTAAGGTTGGATGATGATGGTGAAGAAGCAGTAAAAGTACTAAAAAGATTCATATTAAAAGAATTAAGTGAAATTTAGGCGATTTCATCTCCCAGTAGAAAATCAATAATATTTAGGTGTTTAACTCCTTTATATGAAAAATCACGAAAGTCGGTTGTGATAATGTATGTATCATATTTGTCCGGTATTTTAAAAAATGGTTTAAATTCTATTTTTTTACTTTCTTCAGATGAAATACTATCTGATACTTGTATGTATGTGAATTTTTTTGATTTTTCACAAACAAAATCAACTTCCATTTCAGTTTTACCACATAATCTTCCGACACTTACTTTATATCCTCTTCTTAATAGTTCGATATAGACAATATTTTCAAGTGTTCTTGCAAATGTTTTACTGTTTTTTTCAATAAGTGCATTATGAAAACCATGGTCCATAAGATAATTTTTTTCTTTGATTTTCATCATTTTTCTGCATTTAAAATCGTATCTTGGACATTTTGAAATGAAAAATGTTTCTTGTAGATAATTGTTGTATTTTAATAAGGTATTTTGGGTTGTTTTTACATCGTTACTTTTCAAATAATTTTTTATAGCTTCATATGAAAATGTCTGACCGATGGAGTTCATTAGGCATTTTGCATATATTTTTAACAGATTCATGTTTTTCATATTGTATCTTGAAATTATATCATTAAGCAGTATTGAATCGAAAATATCGTTTAATATAGTTAGTCGGGATTCTTTGTTTTTGAAGGGTAATATTGCAGGTATTCCGCCATAGTTTATATAGTAATCGTCAAATAGGGAATGTATAAATTCTTCTGTGGGTTCAATATTTTCTATTTCTTTTTTATATTGCAGTATTTCTTTAAATGAAAATGGGTAAATTTTAATGTGTATGTATCTTTCTAATTTGTTTGTTTTTAGTTTTTCGGATAATATTTTGGAATTTGACCCGGAGATGTATATGTCGCAGTTTAGATTATCTTTAAATTCTTTTATGCTTTTTTCCCAGTCGGCTACTTGTTGTATTTCATCAAAAATTAGATAAATTTTTCCTTTAAGTCTTTTTGTTTTTTGATATATTATGTTTTCTAATTGAAGATTGTTCCCGATTTGGCTGTATTCTGGAGATTCAAAGGAAATGAATATTATGTTGTCCTTGTTTATCCCATTTTCTTTAAGTTCGTCTGCCCAGCTGTGAAGTAAGCTGGTTTTTCCGCATCTTCTAATTCCGGTGAGTATTTTTATATCATCTAGATTTTTGTGTTTTTTTAATTTTTCTAGATAGCTTTTACGTTTGATATTATTTTTCATCATTACTGCTCCATGTAATTTTTTATATTTCTATAGGAATATAAATTTTTAATTATTATAAATTTATATCTTTATATGAATACAAATTTACTATTTTTTCAAGTTTTTTTGCTTATAATAATATCTTTTTATTTTTTTTTAAAATTTATATTTGACTAGAAAATTTTTTTAATTTTTAGTTAAAATGTATTTATACAAGTATTTTTAGTTATCAATATATATATTAATGTATGGGGATGTATAAATGGTTTTCCTATGAGAAATTTATTATCAATACGGACAATTAGTAATACTTTTTACAAAAAAATTATGTTCTTTAGTAGTATTAATTTTAAAAAAAGTATTACTAAAAATTCCCCCACACTTAATTAAATAGAAAGATTTTTAATTAATCTAAATGTATATTTTTTTTAAAAAATTGTGTTAAATTTTATTTTATAAGATTTGACTGATTTTTGAGCTTATTTTTTAGTTTAAAAGATTTTTTTAATTTTCAAAATTATTATTTTTTTTCAAAATACCTTGCAAAATTCTAATTTTTATCATACGCTGATTCATATGTATTATTTAATTATTTTAAAATAAAATAATTATTTTTTCTAAATTTAAACCGATTTAAAAAGAGTAATACTTTAATAATATTTATATGTTTATTACTTCTGAATACTATTTAGATTATTATAATTAAATCGTTTAATTCTAATAATTTGGGAATTATTTTAAATAATAATTGGAGATAATGGCATGGAGATTGTTGTTGAAAAAATGGCATTGATAAGAGAAAATCAAAATCCTAAAAACACGACTTTAAACTTAGATATCGACTGGTCAGTTGAATATAAAGATACTGATCAAAGGAAAATCAGATATGATATTATTTTAAAGTCCAAAGAATCATGGGATTTAAGTTTTAAAATCGGCGGTTTGCTTATTTTAAATGAATTTGAGGATTTTATACAAAAAGAGTGTTCTCAAATTTTATTTCATCATGCATGTACAATTTTAATGAATGTTATTTCATTAACAAAGAATTCTAATTATGAATTAATGAATGATGTTGTTAGTTCAACTATCAATCTCTAAGCCTTAAGTTTTGGTGATATATTATGTTTGAAATAAAACACACATTATGCCCATCTTGCAGTGTTGGCTGCGGTATTAATGTGATTTTGGATAATGATGAGGTTGTTGGAACATTTCCATATAAAAGACATCCTGTTAATGAAGGCAAGAATTGTTTAAATGGAAGAAATTCTGTTGAAAGATTCAATGACAAAATTGGCAGCGATATTGATTTGGATAAAGCAATTATGGAAATTTCTAAAGAAATTAATGATAGTGATAAAGTAACCGTGCTTTTGTCTGGAAATAATAGCTTAGAGGAAGCTAGTGCAATTAAATCTTTCAGTGATGAAAATAATTTTAACATTGCATTTTATGCTGATGATTTAGGTAATTTTGAGGACGTTGCTTCATATAATGATGTTGAAAATGCAAGTAATGTCTTGATTATTGGGGATATCTTGTGT
The DNA here is from genome assembly GCA_902783085.1 of uncultured Methanobrevibacter sp. Classification (GTDB taxonomy): domain Archaea; phylum Methanobacteriota; class Methanobacteria; order Methanobacteriales; family Methanobacteriaceae; genus Methanocatella. Next base: position 22,414 of record CACZPT010000040.1, on the reverse strand, counting down.
GAAAATCCATTAGTTGGAAGAAGGATTGTTCATGCAAAACAAAATAATGCCAAGATATTTTCTAATATAAAAGCCGAAAAATCTGTAACTGCCAATATTTCAGATGAAGTATCTTCTAGTTCTGTTGGGGAATTCTTAGATAAATATAGTAATCTCGATGATTCATCAGTTATAGTCTTTAATACAGTTGATTCAGCTGAAGATTTGGATAAAATTAGAAATTCTGGTTTAAAAGTATTGCCTGTTTATAGTAAACCTAATACTAAAGGTGTTTTAAGTATTGTAGAGGATAATTCAAAAGATGAGCTCATTGAAGTGTTAAATGATACAGATGTGTTATTAGTAGTTAATGATAATATTGTTGATGAAATTGATTTTGATTTTAAATCTATTTCTAAAATTATTAGTTTATCAGCATTTGAAAATGATACAACAAAAATCTCAGATATTGTTATTCCAATCAAATCATGGTTAGAATACGATGGTTCTTTTGTAAATGCAATGGGAGATACCCAAAACTTTTCAGGCGTTTTGGAATCTGATGTATCTAGTGTTTTTGAGATTTTTGAGAAAATAAATAATTAAAGGTGTGATTTTATGAGTTATATTCTAGCTAAATCCAAAAACGAAGATATCCTTAAAGCTGGTGAATGTGGCGGTGCAGTAACCAGTATTTTTAAATATTTATTAGATGAAGGCATTGTTGACGGTGTTTTAGCATTAAGTCCTCATGATGATGTTTATGATGGTATTCCAACATTCGTAACCAATAGTGAAGATTTAATAAATACCGCAGGTTCTTATCATTGTGCACCAACGATGATTGGTGATTTAATTCAAAAATACTTTGCAGATAAAAAAGTTGCTGTTGCTGTTAAACCATGTGATATCAGATCAATTGATGAACTTATTAAAAGACATAAAATTAATCCGGATAATATCTATACTGTTGGTTTAAATTGTGGAGGTACAGTTTCACCCGTATCTGGTAGAAAGATGATTGATTTATTCTATGAAGCAAGTCCTGATGATGTTATATCAGAAGAAATTGATAAAGGTCAATTTATCATTGAACTTGCTGACGGAAGTGAAGAAGCTGTAAAAATCCATGATTTGGAAAAAGAAGGATACGGCCGCCGTAATAACTGCCAAAGATGTGATGTAAAAATTCCAAGAAAGGCCAATATTGCCTGTGGAAATTGGGGTGCTGAAGACGGATGGACATTTATTGAAATTAATGATGATAAAGGTCAAAAATTAATTGATGGTGCTAAAAAAGCAGGAATTCTTGAAACAAAATCCCCTAATGAGGCAGCTATTGAAGGAAGAGCAAAAGTCGAAAAAATCATGATAAAGATGTCTAAAAAGAATCAGGAGGCTACTTATCCGTTAGTAAACGAAGTTGAAGAATGGAATAGATGTATTGGTTGTTATGCTTGTCGTGATGTTTGTCCAATCTGCTGGTGTTATAAAAACTGTGAACTCAGCAAGTCCTACTTTAAGGATGATATAATTGCATCTCCAATGCCAATTGCATTTCAGGGAGTTAGATTATCTCACATGAGTTTCAGTTGCGTAGATTGCGGCCAATGTGATGATGTATGTCCAATGGATATCCCAGTATCTTTGGTTTTTGATAAATTACAAAAGAAATATCAAAATAGGACTGGTTATTTAGCAGGTGTGTCAGATGATATAAAGCCTCCATTATACAGTCCGGATAAAGTCGAGTTATGAGGTGGTTTGATGTCTGATGAAATAAAAATTGTAGGTTTATTATGTAATTGGTGTTGTTACGGTGGTGCTGATACAGCAGGTACCGCTCGTATGCAATATCCCCATAATATTAGAATTATTCGCGTGATGTGCTCTGGAAGAATTAATCCTTCCATGATTTTTAAAGCATTTGAAGAAGGAGCAGATGGAGTATTTGTAGGAGGTTGTCATATTGGTGACTGCCATTATGATGCAGGTAACTACAAATGGTCTAGAAGAGCAAAAATCGTTCAAGATATTATAGAAGAATTTGGAATTGAAAAAGAAAGATTCCGTTTTGAATGGATTTCTGCATCCGAAGGTGAAAAATTCCAAAAAACAATGGAGGAGTTCCATACAACTTTATCAAAACTTGGGCCATTAGAGTTAGAATAAAGTTTTATAAAATAGTCAGCCATATTATGTTTTGTAAATAGCTTTTTAGCTATTTACATTACTCCTCGATTGTCTTTCTAAGATTAGTATGAATTAGTACTAATATTAGAAAGATGGTTGAAATAGAGAATATTTTGATTATTTTTCAATTAATTATCTTTATATTGATAAAACTCATCATTAGCCAGACAATATTGGTTATCGGCATAACTAATTGATATTGTTTAATTTTTTCCTCAATATAGGGTAATTAATCAAAAAAAGAGATTATATTATAATTATATGGTTTCTTTCACTGTCTACAATAGCTATTAAAGCAATCTCAAATTCTTTAATAGCTATTTTTTTATTATAATAAAAAAATACGTGATTTATATGGTTGTAAAAATAGCAATAATTAAAAGTGGAAATATAGGTACTTCACCAGTAATTGACTTATTGTTGGATGAAAGAGCAGACAGACCAAATATTGATGTAAGAACATTTGGATCTGGAGCAAAAATGAACCCGGAACAAGTTGAAGATGTTGTTCCTAAAATAGATGCATTTGATCCGGATTTTGCAATTTTCATTAGTCCAAACCCTGGCGCACCAGGACCTGCAAAAGCAAGAGAAATTTTATCCCAAAAAGATATTCCTGCTATTATTGTTGGTGACGCACCAGGTAAAGGTAAAAAAGATGAAATGGACGAGCAAGGTTTAGGATACATCATTGTAATGTCTGATCCTATGATTGGTGCAAAAAGAGAATGGTTAGACCCAACTGAAATGGCTATCTTTAACGCTGATATTTTAAAAGTCCTTGCTGAAACTGGAGCATTAAGATTAGTACAAAAAACCATTGATGGTGTAATCGAACAAGCTGAAGCTGGTGAAATTGAATTACCAAAACTCATCATCACTGCTGAAAAAGCTGTCGAAGCTGCTGAATATGCAAACCCATATGCAAAAGCAAAAGCAATTGCTGCTTATGAAATGGCCGGTGCTGTTGCAAACTTAGACATGAAAGGATGCTTCATGACTAAAGGTTTTGAAAATTTCATCCCATTGGTAGCTGCTGCTCACGAAATGGCTGCATGTGCTGCTAAATTAGCTCAAGAAGCAAGAGAAATCGAAAAATCTAATGACACAGTTTTAAGAACTCCTCACATGAAAGAAGGAAACTTAGGGTGTAAAGTCGATTTAATTTCTAAACCAGAATAATATTTATTTTTATTCTATTTTTTTTATTTTTTTTAATCATACATTATAAAATGTTGATTTTTTAGGTGTTTTTATGAAAATATATGATGATAATATTGATTTATACGGACCGGATGGTAAAATCATTGAAGAATCTGTTCCCCTTGAATCAATTAGTCCACTTAAAAATTCTGCAATACAAGAGATGATTTATGATATTAAAAGATCAACAGCTGTTAATTTAGCAGGTGTTGAAAAAGGTCTAAAAAATGCGGCAATGGGGGGTAAATCTACTTACATTCCGGGTCGTGAATTGGATTTAGATATTATTGAAAATTCTGATATTATTGCAGAAAAAATTAGAAGAATTCTTCGTGTTAACGAAGATGATGATACTACTGTTGATATTATTAATAATGGTCAGCAATTATTAGTTCAATTACCATATGAAAGGTTAAAGGTAGCTGCAGATTATAGCGTATCAACATTACAAACTGGTGCTGCCGTAATTCAGGCAATTATCGATAGTTTTGAAATAAACATGTTTGATGCATCTACAATCAAAACTGCTGTAATGGGTGCTTATCCAAGAACGGTTGATCTTGCAGGAGCAAACATCAGTGCTCTTTTAGGGCCTCCGGTTCTTTTGGAAGGTTTAGGTTATGGTTTAAGAAATGTTATGGCAAATCATGTGGTTGCAATTACAAATAAACAAACATTAAATGCAGCAGCTTTATCTTCTATCATGGAACAAACTGCAATGTTTGAAACAGGTGATGCGACAGGTGCTTTTGAAAGGATGCATTTATTGACTTTAGCATTTCAAGGTTTAAATGCTAATAATCTTGTTTTTGATTTAGTTAAAGAAAATGGGAAAGGAACAGTCGGTACTGTTATTCAATCATTAGTTGGAAGAGCAATAGAAGACAATGTAATAAGAGTAGCTAAAAAAATGCCTTCAGGATATAATATGTATGACCCAGTTGATTGGGCATTATGGAATGCATATGCTGCAGCAGGTTTACTTGCGGCGGTAATTGTTAATGTTGGTGCTGCAAGAGCAGCTCAGGCAGTTGCATCTACAGTATTATATTATAATGATATGTTGGAATATGAGACAGGTCTTCCGGGTGTAGATTATGGTAGAACTGAAGGTGTTGGTGTAGGATTTAGTTTCTTTTCACACTCAATTTACGGTGGTGGGGGTCCAGGAACATTTCATGGAAACCATGTTGTAACAAGACATGCAAAAGGAACTGCAATACCTTGTGCATCTGCAGCAATGTGTTTGGATGCAGGTACTCAAATGTTTTCAGTTGAGAGAACTTCAGCATTAATAGGAACTGTATATGGTACTATAGACAATCTTAGAAATCCAATTCCTAATGTAGCTAAAGTTGCAGGTGAGGTTAAAGATATACTTTAAGGTGTTTTTATGTGCGAATCCAAAGAGATTAATGTCATTGACATTAAAATTGTTCCAAATAGGTATCTAAAACCAAAAACTTCTGAAAAAATATTAAATCTTATTTATGAACTTGAAGGTCAACAAAGAGTATTAATCCATGGTCCTTCAATTCCTATGAAAGTATTTTATGGTCCTGGCAAGGGTCATGATGTAAATCATAGTGATAGAAAAGAAATAAATGTGAATGGAGTTCCTATTGAATTAAGGGTGATGGTTGGTGAAATTATCGTAACTGTGGATATATCTAAATTAAATGAGTTTATGGATTACTTGACTGAAATTTTAGATGAAAATATGCCATGTGATTATTATATTCTCATAGGTATTTTCACAAGAACAAAAACAACTATCTCTGATTATTTAAAATATGGTGAAAACTTTGAAAATGTCATCGATAACAGATACATTGGTTTGGTTGATGCACGTGTAAAAACTTCTGAAACAGTTAAAGTTATTAAATAATATTATGTTGGTGAATTATGGAATATATAGCTCAATATTGTCCTGGTGAAACTATTATTGCTGAAAATAGAAGAAAGCATATGAATCCAGAACATAAATTTAAAAAGATTAGAGAAGTATCTGACGAGGGTTTAGTGAAGATATTAGGTCATAGAAACCCTGGTGAAAGTTATAAAACCGTTCATCCACCATTAGCTGAAATGGAAGATGATGGCGATATTATTAAACACATTGTAGAACCTACTCCAGGTGCAAAAGAAGGAATTAGGGTAAGATATATTCAATTTGCAGATTCAATGTATAATGCACCTGCACAGCCTTATGATAGGGCAAGAACTTACATGTGGAGATATAGGGGCGTAGATACAGGTACATTGTCTGGAAGACAAGTTATTGAAATAAGAGAACAGGATTTAGAAAAAATCTCTAAAGAATTAATTGAAACGGATATTTTTGATCCTGCAAGATGTGGAATGAGGGGAGCAACCGTACACGGTCACTCATTAAGACTTGATGAAAACGGGTTGATGTTTGACGGGCTTCAAAGATATATTTTCAATGAAGAAGATGGTCATGTATACTATATAAAAGATCAGGTTGGCCGTCCATTAGATGAAGCAATTGATGTTGGAATTCCTTTAGATGAAGAATATTTAAAAGAAATTACCACAATCTATAGGGAAGACAATGTCGGAATGAGAAAAGATAAGGAGGCTCTTGAAGTTGTTGAAAATATCCATACAGCACGTACTGAAGGTGGATATGGTATGGGTGTATTTTCCGATGACTTAAAAAAGAAATTAGGTGAGTAAAATGTCTTTGGAAGATAAAAAATTTTTAAGTGCATTAAATCAAAAGTTCAATGGTGAAGATCAAGAAAGTACTCATACTAGTTTTTACTGTTTTGATGGATGGAAGCAATCTGCTAGAAAAAGAGAATTTAATGATGTTGCCGAAAAATTAGCTTCTGAGAGAAACATACCATTTTATAATCCGGATATTGGTGTGCCTTTAGGACAAAGACAGTTAATGGCATATAAAATATCTGGAACTGAGGATTATGTTGAAGGAGATGACCTACATTTCTGTAATAATGCTGCTATCCAGCAGTTAGTTGACGATATTAAAAGAACAATTATTGTAGGTATGGATACTGCACACTCTGTTTTGCAAGAGAGATTAGGTGTAGAAGTAACTCCTGAAACAATTAATGAGTATATGGAAAATATTAACCACGCACTCCCTGGTGGTGCTGTAGTTCAAGAACACATGGTTGAAGTACATCCGGGTATTGCAGCAGATTGTTATGCAAAAATATTCACTGGAAATGATGATTTGGCCGATGAACTTGATAAAAGAGTATTGATTGATATCAATAAAGAGTTTCCGGAAGATCAAGCTGAAATGCTTAAGAAATATATTGGTAATAAAACTTATCAGGTAAGTAGAGTTCCAACAATTGTTGTAAGAGCTTGTGATGGGGGTACTGTGTCTAGATGGTCTGCAATGCAAATTGGTATGAGTTTCATTAATGCATATAAGTTATGTGCTGGTGAGGCAGCTATTGCTGATTTTTCATATGCTGCAAAGCATGCGGACGTTATTGGAATGGCATCATTTTTACCTGCTAGACGTGCAAGAGGTCCAAATGAACCTGGTGGTGTAGCTTTTGGTACATTAGCAGATATTGTTCAAACTTCTAGGGTGTCTGATGATCCTGCAGAGTCAACATTAGAAGTAATTGCTGCTGCAGCTGTATTATATGATCAGGTATGGTTGGGCTCATATATGTCTGGTGGTGTTGGTTTTACTCAGTATGCAAGTGCTACATATACAGATGATATTTTAGATGATTTTGTATACTATGGTTTGGATTATGTTGAGGATAACTATGGATTATGTAATGCAGATTTAACCATGGATACAGTTCGTGATATATCAACTGAAGTAACACTTTATGGTTTAGAACAATATGAAATACCTACACTTTTAGAGACTCACTTTGGTGGTTCTCAAAGAGCATCAGTTATTTCTGCTGCTGCAGGTTGTTCTACTGCTTTTGCAACAGGAAATTCAAATGCTGGTGTTAATGGCTGGTATTTAAGTATGATTCTTCACAAAGAAGCACATTCAAGACTTGGTTTTTATGGATATGATTTACAAGACCAGGCAGGAGCATCTAATTCATTATCCATCAGGTCTGATGAAGGGTTAATCCATGAATTGCGTGGTCCTAATTATCCTAATTATGCAATGAATGTGGGTCACCAACCTGAATATGCGGGTATTGCTCAAGCACCTCATGCAGCTAGGGGGGATGCGTTTTCTACAAATCCTTTAATTAAAATAGCATTTGCGGATGATAATTTGACTTTTGACTTTAAGCATCCTAGAAAAGAAATTGCTAGGGGAGCTTTAAGAGAATTCATGCCTGCCGGTGAAAGGGATATTATTATTCCTTCAAAATAAGTAATATTTTTTTAAAAAAAAGTAATATGTAAAATAGTATTATTTTCAATAAAAGTATTACTTTTTTTATTTTTTTTCTAAATTATTGTATATTTAATATTCTTGATTTCACTGATTATTTTATTAAAATAATTATTCAAATATCATTTTTTTCTATTTTACTCTTTATTTAACAGTATTTTTTAATATTAATTGATTTTTACAATATTTGCATTTATTATGTTTTTTGAAATAACATCTGTGGATAGCTATTTCAATATATTTAAACTTAATTAATCACTATATTTAATATAACAAAATTATAATTATTATTTTTTAATTTAAGTAATTATTAGCCATAAAATACTTTAATAACATTTATATTGTTATTACTACTTACTTTAATATGGATTATCCTAAGATAGTTCAAATGTGTCCAACTTTAATTGACAATTTACTCTCTATCTTTCAATCTTCTTTCAAATAGTTATTTTAACTGCCAATTTTGAAAAGATTATAAAGTACTCTGTCAATATTTTGAGAAATAAGAAATATCTCTCTTTTTAGTTATTGGAGATTCACCTTCAAACTCCAATAACTGATTATTTCTCTTAATCGGATAAATAATAATATTCACCTTTTTCTTTTTGTTCACGATCTTTATAACTATCCAGCTTATTAACCCTAGGACGTTTTGTTTCTTTATCTCTTCTGAATGTAATATTAAGATTTCCTAAAAATTCATTCATTGAAGTTCTCAAATCCGTTGGTTTTGAAGCATGACCATTAAGACCTGGTGTACCATCAAACACCATTGCCCTATCAGAAATATAATCAATAAAAACAATATCGTGGTCTACAATAAGTGATGCAGCATTTCTACTTTCAACCATTTTACGAATAACTCTTGCAGCTATTAACCTTTGCTCAACATCTAAAAATGCAGTTGGTTCATCAAATAAATATATTTCAGCATCTTTTGATAAGGTTGCAGCTATTGCTAGACGTTGCAACTCCCCACCACTTAATTTTGAAACTTGCTTTTCAAGCATATCTTCAAGTCCAAAAGGAATCATTATTTCACTTTCAAAGATTTTACTACCATAACTTGGTGCATTCATGTATAAAAAGTCACTAACACTACCTTCAAAGTTTGAAACAAGATACTGTGGCTTGTAAGCTATTGTAACTTCTTCATCAACTTCACCATCTGTCGGTTTTTCAACTCCAGCAAGCATTTTGGCAAAGGTTGTTTTTCCAATACCATTTGATCCAAATGCAGTTACAATTTCATCATAAAAGATATCTCCGCCGTCTGCAGTTAGACTAAAACCATCATATTCTTTTGATAAATCAGAGTAACTTGCAAGTGCATCCCCTTCATCTTCTGGGGTTGGTGGTCTTATTGTAAATTCAATAGGATTTTTACGGATTCTAACATTTTCTTCAGCTAAAAATCCATTGATGTAAGCATTAATACCAATTCTCACACCTTTTCTTCCTGAAACAACACCATATCCTCCAGGAACACCATATAATATATGTACATTGTCAGATAGAGCATCTAATGTAGCAAGATCATGCTCAATAACTAAAACACTTTTACCTTCTTCTGCAAGTGATCTGATAACTTTAACAGCATTCAGTCTCTGTGAAACATCTAACCATGATGTTGGTTCGTCAAAGTAGTAAAAATCTCCTTCTCTTAAAACTGTCGCAGCTATTGCAACTCTTTGAAGTTCTCCACCACTCAAATTCTCCATTTTTCTATCCAACACGTTTTCAAGTTGAAGTTCCTCACAAACATAGTCAAGTTTATCCCTTTCATTTACGTTTTCAAGCAAATTCCTTACATTACCTTTAACCACTTTTGGAAGTTGATCTACCATTTGAGGTTTCAATATAGCTTTAATTTCACCATTTGAAAGCTTTGAAAAATAACTTTGAAGTGCTGAGCCTTTATAATACTCAATAACTTTATCCCAGTTTTCCTGAGGGTTTTCATAATCTCCAAAGTTTGGAATTAAACTTCCGGATAAGATATTCATGATTGTTGATTTACCAATACCATTTGGACCTAAAAGACCTATAACACTGCCTTCTTCTAAATTGGGAAGGCCAAACAATTCAAATTGATTTTGTCCGAATCTATGGATTGGCTCACCAATGGCCTCTGGTAAATTAATAATACTTATAGCATCAAATAGGCATCTGTTAGTACAGATACCGCATCCTTCACATAACTGCTCTGAAATCACTGGCTTTTTGGTGTCTTCATCGATAACAATGGTATCTTCATCCATTCTAACACCTGGACAGTAACTGATACATAAATAATCACATTTTTTTGGTTGACATTTATCTTTGTCAAGAATTGAAATACGGCTCATTATTTTCTCCTTTTTATTAATAATTAAATTATGTTTTTAATTACTTTTAAAGTTTTGATTATTTTTAGTTTGTAAAATTTTATAGATTTATTTTAACAGACTTTGAAGAGTGATTTAAATATAATTGTAAATTTATAAATATGACTTTAATCTAATAATATATAATATAGTATATTTTTTTTTAGTTAATTGCTATAAAATAGATTTATTCGGATTAATTTGAAATGGGGGTAAAAATATGAAAAAAATATATTTATTAATTTTATTTTGCGTATTTTATTTATCCTTAAGCACTGTTGCGGCAATTAATGAAACAGATACTTCTATTTCAAATAATCCTATAGCTATTGATGAAAATTCATGTAATTCTTCTATTCAAAATTATAATACAATCGAAATTACACAAGATAACTATAATAATTACTTTAATCAGTATACTGGCGAAATAAAACCTGAAGCACATATAAAAGATGGGGATGTTTTAAAAATAGGAAATATTTCTAATCATGCTTTTGTAATTGACCGTAAGCTTACATTAATGCCAATATCACCAAATGATCAAATAGTTAATGGATTTATTCATTTGGTCAAAGGTAGTGATTATTCAACTATTGTCAATCTCACAATAAACAATACTGAAGGTATTTTATCAATTAATAGTCAGGATGTTGGTATGTTACACGGTATTTGGTTATCAGATACCAATTATATTAATATTTCACATAATGTAATTAGAATAGCTAACACCGGGGGTGTTTATGCAATACCTATCCATAATTCCAACTATAATATTATTGCTGGTAATGATATGAAAACATGGATTACTTGTAATATTATAATGGCTGATTCTAATTATAATCTAATTTCTCGAAATAGAATTGAAGTTTTAAGTTATTCGGATCTTTCCGTAACGAATTTAATTTATTTTTCTCCTTTTGCATTTGCAGGTCGTCTTGGTTCTTCACAATGTTTAGGGAATATAATCACATATAATAATCTCATAGGTTTTTCAACAATGCCGATGTCTATTATTATACAGGCTATTTATGAAAATAACATTAATACAACTATTGCACATAATTTAATATACAAAGGATCTTATGGTATTAATTTATGCGCTGATAATGCTTTTGTTTATAACAATACAGTTAATAATAGTGCTATTGGAATAGTCACTAACGGTTCAAATATTTCAGTTATCAATAACACTGTATCTGGTTTAAGTCAAAGAACAGGTATTATGGTTAGCGGTACTAAGAATTCCAATGATGTTGCATCAGGAAATAATATAACATTTAGGGATGTTTCAAGAGCTTTTGTTGTTGGCGATTATGTTGATGCATATAATAATATTATTAACATAGAGGATTATGGAGTTGGAATTAGTATAACGGGCAATTATTCAAAAACATACAATAATAGAATTAAAACATCTCGTGATGATGCCATTCAATTTTTAGCTAATAATGTTCTTATTGAAGATAATAATATAATAACCAATGCAAGAGGTATTTCAATCACAACTGCAAACCTTGATAGGTTTTATAATAATACCATTTCAAAAAATAAAATAACAAGTGATAATTACGCAATATTTCTAAAAGGTTTAGTGTATAATACCACTATTTCTAATAATGTAATCGAATCAAACACTAGTGGAATATACAAAGACATCACTGATGAATTATCTGATAATAACTATGATAATATAATTAATGGTGTCGTTCATGATGCTACAGCATTAATTGTTAACGATAATAATTTCTTCGAATATTTCGATGAAAATGGTTATTTGAATTATACATTTGGAAAAGGCAAGTCCAATTCACTTATTTTCACATTCTTATCTAATAAAGATATCTTTTTAGACAGAAAAATCAATGTTATTAGTAATAAAATGGAAAATTTATTGTTCAATGTTTCCATAACGTTTTTGGAAGGTTCTAGTGAATCGTTAATTAGGGATCTTAATTTTGTTAATTATAATAAAAATGCTATTGTATTAAATAGTGTTGATAATGTTAATGTAGCTTATAATAATATTACTGCGATTTTCACTGGGGGTTCTGCAGATAGTGCAGGAATATTTGTTGTTGGCGTTGGAGATGATAATATTATTTCCCACAATAACATATATATCAATTCCAACACTGATTACTCCTACGCTATTAGTGTTTCATCCTATAATCCGTACACCTTCATGTATAATAAAGAATTTTCAAAAGGATTTGTTATTTCCAACAATAATATTATCATGATAACTAAAGCTATGGGTGAAGCGATATTTTCTGATGCTATTGTCGATAGTAAAATCAGTGAAAATAACATTAACATCATATCTGACGGTGATGCTTATGGAATTGCAGGGGTTAATGTCATTGGCAGATTATACAATTGGAATATTTCTAATAATGAAATTATAATCCATTCTAAAAAAATGGCTTATTTAATTGAAGTTCACATGTTTGACAATATGACTATTGAAAACAACTACATTTATAGTGAAAGTAATGGGGCTTATGGAATTGCTTTATACAATTCAAAAATGATTAACATAACTAATAATGAAATTATCATTATCTGGGGAGATTTATCTAATATTAATCATACTGATGATGTAATTCCTGCAGGTAATGGTGTAATTCGTCTTTCTAGTTTATGTGAAAATATAACTATAACTAATAATACTTTTGACACGAACACAAGAAATCCAATAATTGTTGATAATTTTAATTCTACAGTTAATATCACACATAACTATCATGTTTTAAGCGATTATAATTATGATATTTACTTTAATAACGAATATACTATTAACAGTGAAATTATTTCTGATGAAGATATGTTATCACTAGCTAATTTGACTAAACATCAATTATTAATCATTAATAAGCCAATAATATTGTTGCCATATAAAAATTTCATCCCATCTATTTCATTAAGATTAAAATCAGATTCAAAAATCATCAATATGTCATTTTTCAATTCAACAATTTATTTGGATAACACTTCAAATGTGAATATTATCAATTGTACTTTTAATAACTCCACAATAATCATCGTTGGAGGTTTTGATAATTATTTATTAAACAATAAGTTCATTAATTCTTCAGATGTGCTTAAACTAGATAGCACATATGGAAATGTCATTGAATCAAATGATTTTAATGTTAATGCTTCTGAAGTTATTTCCATTAGTAATTCATATGACAATAAAATATTAAACAATAGAATTAATGCCACATCTATTGATTTAAAAGCAATAATACTTTCTAATTCCAATAGTAATGTTATTGAAGCCAACACATTAAATATTGAAGCATTTAGCATTTTTGGAATTTATTTATCTAATTCCAGTTATAATGAAATAATATCTAATAATATATTTATCGCTGGAAAATCTATGATTACCAACCAGTCAGCTATTTTAATCAAAGATAATTCTTCAAACAATAACATATTAAATAATTTCATAATATCTTCATCCGCAGCCGGCGGGGATTATGCAATAGTCATTATTAATGATAGGGATTTATCAAACAGAATTTATCTTAATTATTTAATTAGTGATAATGGTGATAAACGTGCAAATGAAGCAGTTTATAGTAATTATGAAATAATAGAAGGAAACACTCCATATACGATTTATGTAAGTGATGAAGGCAGTGATATTTCAGGTGATGGAAGCGAATTTAATCCGTATTCTTCAATATCCTTTGCATTAAGTAAAGCTTTTAATCATGCAGTTATTAAAGTAATTAAAGGAACATTTATCGAGTCTAATTTAATTATAGATAAAAATATAACAATTTCAGCTATTGATTCAGGTGTAGTAATTAATGCAAATTATTCACAGTTATTCACAATACTTCCAAACGGAATTCTTTCTGTTAACGGTATTGTCTTCAAAAATGGATTTGATGTTGATGGCGGGGCTTTATTTAAGAACAACGGATCTTTATTTATAAATAATTCAGTTATTTCTAACTCTTCATCATATTATGATAATTCTAATCCAGTATTTGACCATATAGTAGATGAAAAATCTGCAAATACGATTAACTGTACTAGAATGGGAATGGGTGGAGCTATTTTAAATTATGGTAATTTATATATCAATAACAGTGACCTTAACAATAATTTTGCACATATTGGTGGTGTTATAGCTGACTTTGGAAAAACAGTAATTAATTCATCAAGAATATTTTCCAATAAGGCGGTTCATGGTGGTGCAATTTATACAGATTCTTCAGAGGCTCTAAACATTGATAACTCAGCATTCTATGATAATGATGCTATCATTTCTCCCGATTACTGTATGATTCATAAAGCTCAATCTTCTTGGTCTATTGATGAAGGATATGGCTACACATATACTTCATTATGTGATATTCCATTAGCTTGCGGTGGAGCAATATTTACTGGAAGTACTGATTTGATTATTTCAAATACTAGTTTTACTAAAAACTATGCTTGGAAAGGCGGTGCAATAGGATCTAAATTTGTATCTTCAAGTTCAAGAATTAAATTACCGGCATCAATATCATTATATGATTGTTTGTTTGAAGATAACCGAGCTACAAATTCCATATTAATCAAATCAAGTTTAATGGGTCAATACCCATATAATAGTGAGTATAGTGGTGGAGCCATTTATGGAGCTTTTGAAAGTTTCTATTCATTTGGTACAGAGTTTTTATCAAATCAGGCGGGAATTGATAATGCTTTTAGTGGTGATGGTGGAGCTTTAAAAGTTCAATCAAATAATGGTGTTATTGATTTATGCAAATTCATTAGTAATCGGGCAGGAGTTACTGGTGGAGCTTTAGATATTTCAAATAACTTTATTATTACAAGAACAATAATTTCTAATAACTCTGCTATGTATGGTGGGGCTATTAATTATCAATCATACACTTATTATAATCATGTTCAAGATAATTTAAACATTTATAACTCTACAATCTCAGATAATATGGCATTAAACTCAGGCGGTGCTTTCCGTATTGGTCAATCTAATGTAACAGTTCATAACTGTAATATTTATGGTAATACTGCTCCGGAGGGAAGTACAATGGCAACTTCTTATTATGGGGCAGGTCCGGATAGAGTTTATGCTGATATGAGATTCAATTATTGGGGAACTAATGAATTCGGAAAAGTATTGGGTGCTGATAATTCTGTATATAACTTCCCTAATGTTGTAACTGGAAGAAAATTAAATAATATTGTGAATTGGGTTGTAGCTAGTGAAGACAATGGTGACAATCCATCTATTCCAGTAAATCCTAGCGGTTCTGATAATAATCCTGGAAACATAGTTGTTAATCCGGGCTCTACAAAACCCGGTTCAGGGACAAACTCAGCAATTGGTTCTAAAGGTGATGAAAATGGTGGTGGTGCTATTGTTTCATCTAATGGTGATAAACCTAACTCAGGCAATAATTTGGGTGATGGTGATGGTGAAAATTGGGGTGATGGTGGATCATCATCTTCGTCTAACCGGAATGCTTCAAGTATGATATCTGATTTCGATTCATCCAATGTTTTTGAAGGTTCTTCTGAGGGGTCAAATTCAAATGGTGGAATTAATCAAGAATCTAATGCTCATGGAAATTCAAATTCTTCAAATTCATTCAACGGTAACTTTGAAAGCGATTTAACTAATATAAATAACACGGATTATGGACAATCATCTTCAAGCACTCAATCATCAGATTCTGGTGGAAGTGCAGGTTCTGCAAGTGATTCAAGTTCTGGAGCTTCATCAGCCGGCAAAGCATATGAAATCAAGGAAGATGTAGCTAAACAAGTAGATACTAATATAAATATTATTTCTTATGGGATTGTGTTTATAATTGTTTTTGCTTTATTGATATTTGGTTATAAACGAAAAGAGGAAGAAGAATAAATTGGGGGATGTTTATTATTTCATTTAAAAGATTATCAATTGTATTTTTAATATTTTTCATACTTTTATTTTCCATAGCTGCAGTAAGTGCTGATGATAATGTTGCTTCTGGAAATGATAATACTACAATTTATGTAGCAAATGATGATACTGCCATTCCCAATAATGTAAGTTTTGCATATAGTAATATAATGGATGCTGTTGATAATGCTAATGATAACTCCACAATTGTCATTTGTGATGGAGTTTATAGTGGATTTTACAATACTGGATTGACTATTGGTAAGAATTTAACAATTAAATCTTTATCAAATAATGTTGTAATTGATGGTGAAGGTAAAAATCAATTTTTTAGTGTGCAGTCAGGTTCTTCATTAATTCTTGAGGATTTAAATTTTATCAATGGATTTTCTGATGTATATTCAAATCAGGAGGGTATTTTTGAAAATTATGGGTCTTTGATTATTAAAAATGTCAATATAAATAATATGGATGCTTTTATGGGCACTATTTTTAATCATGCTGAATTGACTATTTTTGATTCGAACTTTTCTAAGTGTAAGGCTTCAGCTTGGGCTCAATCTATTGTCAATGTAGGGAACTGTTCAATTTTTAATTCAATTATATTGAAAGATACTAATAGTAAAATAGATGTTTGTGTTTACAATTGCGGAAATATTATACTTAATGGTTCAAATATTAATTCGATTAATTTCAATCAGGCCTATGCAAATTATAATATATCTGCAATCATTATAAATTCTAAAATTCGAACGGCAGTATTTGAAAACACAACTGCAGATATTAAAAATTGTGAATTTTTGGAAAATGCAGTATTCAAATATTCTAATGTTAATTTAAATAATGTAACTGTTAAAGGTTCACAATATTCCCTTTCATATTCCTTATCATCATTCGGTTCTAATGTCACAGCAATATCTTCTGTTTTTAATAATGGAATTAATGCTCTAGATTCAAAATTGAATATTACTTATTCAATAATTTTGGGCGAGATTATTGGTGGAGGATTCGGAACTGAAGTTTATGCTCCTTATAACTGGTGGGGAGATAATAAAGGCCCAAAAACACAGTATGTTAGACTTAATGCAGCAAATTGGGTATTGATGTTATTCGAGGCTTCACAATCTCCAATTGAAGTTTCAACCAATGCAACATTTACAGTATCCCTAAACAAAATACTTTCAAATAACCGTATTTATGAGCTTCCAAATGCAACTTTACTCCCAAAAAGACTGGTATATCTGGAATCTGAAAGCGGTTATTTTACACCGAGTTCAGGTTATGTTGACGGTGTGTTCACAGCTCACTTAATCAATAATGTTGAAGATTCTTTGGTTTATGCAAATATTGACTCACAAAAGTCCAGATTGGTCATTGGAACAGGATCATCTGATTATGAATTATATGTTTCTCCTAGTCTTGGAAATAATGCATATGCTGATGGAAGTTATGATAATCCATATCAAACGTTGGAGTTTGCAATCAGTAAAGCATTAAATGGAAATAAAATTTATTTGCTTGATGGGGTTTATACTTATGCGTATAACTCTGAATTATACATAACTAAAAATATAACAATTGTTGGTCTTGGAAACGTTTTATTGAAAAGGGATGACAACAGAAACATTTTTTCAGTTGCAAAAACTGGAAATTTATTAATTAAAAATGTTAACTTCACGATTTTATCAGATGCATACTCCAATCCTTTATTTTTGGTTTACGGTGGTAATTTAACTATTGAAAATGCATCATTTCATAATATAAAAGCAAGTTCCATTATCGATTCACAATCCGGTTCGATAATCCATATTGATAGCTGTAATTTTTCAAATAACAAAGCTTCTGTTGCCGAAGGCTCTGGTTTTGTATATGTTAATAATTCAATATTTGAAAAAAATGTTAAATTCTATGAAAATACCATATATTATGATTATAATTATTTATTCACTTCTTCAGGATTACTTGAAGTTTATAACTCAATATTTAGAAAAAATGAATTGGGAATTGTTAATCTGCATCCCACCATCCAGTATTCATCATCCATGTTAAAAGTTAGTTTAATCCAATCTGGTCAGCCGCAGTATGCTTTGTTTAAAAATTCAACATTTGAAAATAATGAATTTAAAGAACTATTATATCCATATGTTGCATTTAAAATGTATGATTCTTATAATACTTTATACGGATTCATTGATAACTGTTCTTTTATAAAAAATATCGGGCTTAAAATAAATTTAAATTCAATTAATTCATCCGTATTTATGGAAAATACAAATACTTTAATTAATGCTATTACTGTAAATAATTCCTACTTTGAAAAGAATTCTAATTTAGTTAAATCCGGATCTTCTTATACGGGTAACGGTATTTTAAATGCTCAAAATATTACCAATTCAACATTTATTTTAAATAAAGCTGCATATGGTGGAGCATTGTACAATCCAAAAATAGTTCATTATTGTGTTTTTGTAAATAACACCGCCCAATATGAAGGAAATGATATCTTTTCATATTCCGGTGATGTTGACTACTCAAGTAACTGGTGGGGAAATAATCAAAAACCAGATTCAAATAAAATTTATATATTTCTGGGAACATTAAGGTTGGATAATTGGATAATAATGACCTTAAAAAATGATAATGGAAAAATCAATGCTAGTTTAAACACATTAATTGATGATAATGAAATTACAACTCCTCTTAATTATATTATCAATCAAAGAACTGTTTATTTCACATCTGATGATGGTGTTGTAATTCCAAATACTACAAAACTTAATCAAAACAGTGCAATTGCCGAGATTAATTATAGTGGTTCTGGCGATTTTAAAGTTTATTCAAAGATTGATAATCAGCTATTGGATACATTTGTTCATAATAATTCTACTGAGATATTAATGGATGATGTCTCATTTTATGGTAGATATAATAAATATTATTTCACTTTAATTAATATTAATGGTCAAAAGATTTCTAATCAAACATTAATAGCCGAGGTTATTTATTCTAATGGTAAAAAAGAGTCAATGACTGTTAAAACTGATGAAAAAGGTTTAGCTTATATTAATTTTGAATATCCGGTTGGAAATTACACTTTAAATGTATTTTATGAAGGCAATGGTTATTTTGAAAAATCAAATAATAGTGCCAAAGTTAGTGTATTAATTGCTGATACAGTATTGACTACTTATAATTATACTTTTTATGGTAAAAACAACAATTTTTATGCAGTTTTAAATGATTTTAATAAAAAAGCTATTGAAAATAAAACGATTTTATTTAAAATTACAAACTCAAAAGGTGAAAGTAGATTATTTAACACTACAACAAACAGTTATGGACGTGCAGATTTGTATTTAACATTGGATGTGGGAAAATATACAATCGAATCAACATTTAAATCAGACGGCTGGTATTCAGACTCATCAGCATTTTCAATTGTTGATATACGTCCGGTAAATTCAACTATCAATGTTCCAAATGTTACATTATATGGTGTTGGTAATCTTTATAATATCACTTTAAAAAATCAATTTGGAACACTAATTTCTGGAGAAAATATAAATGTCATCATATCTCAAGGAGAATTATTTGATAAATTTGTTTTAACAACAAATAGTAAAGGTGTAGCTCAATTAGCTATTAATTATCTTCCGGGAACTTACAATATTAAAGCAACATACGATGGGGACTATGTTTATGGTTCTGCTTATGGTGAGGGTGTTATTAATGTTGAACAAGTTTTAACAAAAATATCCAGTTTTTATCATGTTGAAATTCCATTAAATGGTTTTTATATTGCGGTTTTAACAGATATGTATGGCAATCGTATTTTCAATGAAAGCGTATCTCTTAATATTTACAAGGGTTCTTTAATAAAGTCTTATGTTACTAAAACATCAGGTATTGGTGAAGCAGTATTTAAAATTGATTTGGATGAAGGAAAATACCTGGCCACTATTGATTATGAGGGTAATGACTGGTATGGGTCTTCGACAGGAGCAGCTACAATAATTGTCAATAATCAAACTGTACTTTACAATGTGGAGTTAAATGC
Source organism: uncultured Methanobrevibacter sp. (assembly GCA_902783085.1). GTDB lineage: Archaea > Methanobacteriota > Methanobacteria > Methanobacteriales > Methanobacteriaceae > Methanocatella. Next base: position 2,324 of record CACZPT010000040.1, on the reverse strand, counting down.
ATCTGATTTGGTACAGTATTATGGTGAAGATAAATTTTTTGTTATTTAACTTAATGATCCAAATGCATTTAGCCAATATGGAAAAACTATCCATGTTACAATATCTTCAGATACAGTACTGCAGACATATGATCTTATAACTGATGCTTTTGGTCAAGCACGTATGCAAATCAAATTAAATCCTGGCATCTACAATATAACCTACTCATATTCTAATAGCTATTATAATATTTATGGAAAATGTTCTAATTCAATTTTTGTTTATAAAATGCCATCTTCTATAAGAGCTTCAAATGTAATTGTTAAAAAAGGAGAAGACATGTCCTTGGAGATTTATTTAACTAATATTAATAATAATCGTATTAGGAACATGAGAGTAAATGTGGAACTTAATGGCAATAAATATAATATTACAACTAACAATGATGGTTTTGCACGTTTACCAATAAATTTAGATGTTGGTAATTATGTTGCAACATTTTCTTTTAAAAATGAAAATTATTTATCTTCAGCAGGTTCTGCCAGAATACTTGTAACTGATTTAAACAAAACATCAACTTTTTTAAAAGGCAATGACATTAATGGCTTTGAAGACCAACAGATTAATTATTTTGTTTCACTTTCAGATGAATTAAATGGAGGTATTGCGGGCTCTGTAGTTAGTTTAGATATATATGACATTGATGGCAATTTCGTAACTAATCTTTCAAACACCACTGATTCAAATGGCAGTGCCGAGTTTAATTTCGTGTTGTCTTATGGTAAATATGTTTTAAATGTTAATTATCAGGGATCCAGTAAATATCTGGGAAGTAACACATTTAATTACCTTAACGTTGATATTTCAAGCAATTTAACAAAAACTATCCTTTCAGGTAAGTTATCATATAAAAATAAGTATATCATAGTTTTAATTGATGAAAATGCTGTTAAACTTTCAAATCATGAAGTCGAAGTTAAAATCAACAACAAAACATTTTTCTTATTAACCAATCAGAATGGTGAAGCATCCTTTGATTTGGGTTTTAATGCAGGATATTATAATATTTCAGTTAAATATTTTGGAGATGCATCTTATTGTAAGGCTTCATTTTCAGATCATGTTATTTTATCTGGAAACTCAAATTATTTATTTGCTGATGATTTAGTTAAATATTATAGAAACGGAACCCAATTTTATGCACAGTTATTGGATTCATTTGGAAATCCGATAGTTGGATATGATATTTTATTCAATATTGGTGGAGTTAATATCACTAATAAAACTGACATTAATGGATGGGCTACATTGTATATTAGCCACTCTCCGGGAGTGTATAATGTTTCATGTTCATATGAAAATACCACAACAAATGCGAAAATAACTGTTTTATCAACTATAATTGCAAATGATCTGGTTAAAGAGTTTAAAAATGCTTCAAAATTTGTTGCGAAGGTTATTGATGGTAAAGGAAACCCAATAATTAACAAAAATGTTACAATACTTTATGATAATGAATTTTATGTCCGTGTAAGTGATGGTGAAGGTTTTGTTCATATGGATATTGATAGCAATCCTGGAAACTACACAATTACTGTTCAAAATCCATATGATGGCTTAAAAGAAACATATAATATTTGTGTATTGCCTTCCACTAAATTAATCAATACAAAAATAATCGGTTATTTAACCGATGAAGGATATGAACTAAGATTGGTTGATATTGAAAACAAGAGTTTATCTAATGCAAGATTATCTATCCGCATTAATACTAATGATTATTCTCTACGTACAGATAGAAATGGTCAAGTTTTAATTAAAATCAATAAAACCGGAATTTATAATATTAAAACATCCTTTGCAGGGGATGGATTATATGGTGCTTCTTCTTTTGAATATCTGTTGATTATTTCAGCCAATAAAAATAAGTTGGTGGCATCTGATGTGGTTAAATATTATCGCAATGCAACTCAATTTTATGCTCAATTGCTGGATGAGTCATCTAATCCTTTGTCAAATAAAAAAATTAATCTTGCAATTAGTGGAGTAAACTATACTCGTCAAACTAATGCTTCTGGTTGGGTTAAATTAAATATAAATCTTGTTCCTGGAGTTTATGATATTTATTGTGCATATTGGGGTAGTTCTGATGATGAAGATGCATTTGCTTTAGCTAAAATAACCGTATTGCCAACTGTTATTGCTAATGATTTGGTTAAGTATTATCGAAATGATTCTCAGTTTTATGCTAAATTGCTTGATGGTTTGGGTAATCCTTTAGCTAATGTTAATGTTACTATGAATATTAATGGTGTTTTCTATACTCGTATGACAAATGGGGAAG
>CACZPT010000039.1 GCA_902783085.1 uncultured Methanobrevibacter sp. | reverse complement strand
CGGACCAGAAATAAGTTCAACAATACTTCCTTTTTGAATTGAGGAAATAATAGGTTCTGGTTTTAAAAATCTTTTTGCTTCTTCAAAAGTAATTCCAGTTTTACCTTCAACAACACCTCTTAAATGTTGTACTTTTAAATTAGGATTTCTTAAGTCTATTTTAGTTATAGATTCAACTAAAATGTACCCTTTTAAAGATTCTGGAACAAGAATTGATAAAATATCAACACCAGGTCTTTTTGCTTTACGAGCTAAAAGCCTAGCTACATTCCTTTCTTGACCTGCAGAGGTTTTAAGAGCATATATGGAACTATTAGTATCTTCCATGAAAAATTCACCTATTTAATATTCTTATACGTTAATAAAATCATATATTAAGTTAAAAGATATTATAAAAACAACAAGTTTCTATAATATAAATATATATCTAAATAATAGTATATAAAGTTTTCAAAAAAATTAAGGTTTTGAAAAAAAATTAAAAATTTTATTATAATTTAATTTGGGTTTTGATTAAAAGAAAATCTATAAACCAATTAATTGACCAATTAAAACTATAACAAAACCAATTGCACCAATAATTAAAATCCCTAAAGCAGTGATTTTAGCAAATTCTAAATATTCTTCCTTATCTGGTTTTCTTGATACCTTTAATACTCTTTTACTGTCTTTAATAAATTTATTGAAACGTTCTTGTACATTCATTTAAATACCCAAAATAAAAAAACTAAAAATTAGTTTAATGAATCATAATAAAATAGTAATATCAATATATGAAATTCAATATTAATATACTTTTCGATGATAAAAAAAATTAAAAGGAATTAGAAAATTCCATCAATGAAATCATCTAATTGATCACTACCACCCTGCGGCTCTTCAGGTTCACCATCATCAAAGACAACAACTTCATCCAATTCATTATCATTTTTAATGCCTGAAACAACAATTGTAGTTCTAACAGTGCTTTGAAGTGAAGGATCAAGTTGAGCACCCCAAATAATATTAGCTTCAGGATCTAATTTGTCAGCAACAACCTGTACGATTTTTTCAGATTCATGTAATGTTAAATCTTCACCACTGGAAATATTAATTAATGCACCAGTAGCGTTTGAAATATCAATATCAAGTAATGGACTACTTAAGGCTTCATGTACTGATTCTAAAGCTCTGTCACCAGAATCTGATTCGCCCATACCAATCATTGCCATTCCAGAACCTCCCATGATGCTTTTAATATCAGCGAAGTCTAAACTAACAATTCCCGGTTTGGTAATTAATTCTGTAATTCCTTTAACAGCTCTTCCTAGGATTTCATCAGAAACTAAAAATGCTTTGGTTAATGGAAGATTTGGAGCAACTTCTAATAATTTATCATTAGGGATAATAATAACAGTGTCAGCGGCCTCTTGGAGTTTTTCTAATCCCGTTTCAGCATTATTTCTTCTCCTAATACCTTCAGCTGAAAATGGCATTGTAACAACAGCCACAGTTAAAGCACCTAATTTTTTAGAGATTTTAGCTACAATCGGAGCTGAACCAGTACCTGTTCCTCCTCCAAGACCACAGGTAACAAATACCATATCTGCGCCTTCAAGTGAATCTCTGATTTCATCTTCTGTTTCTTCAGCACATTCTTCTCCAATACTTGGGTCTCCACCAGCACCTAATCCTCCAGAAGTTTTTCTTCCCAAAAGGATTTTTTGATTAGATTGACTGTAATATAAATCTTGTGCATCAGTATTTACAGTGATTGTTTCAGCACCTTCAATACCAATTTCATTTAATCTTGAAACTGTATTATTTCCTGCTCCACCAGCACCAACAACATAAATATTAGTCTTTTTAATAAAATCAATAAGTTCATCATCCATTTCTGAAGTAATATTACTTTTTGGAGTCGTTTTTTCCATTCTTTCTTCAGACTCTTTAATTGCATCATCTATAAATTTCACGAATTAACCCCACATAATCTTAAATAATTGCTATATATTTCTGTTTAAACTAATATTTAAATGCAACTATAAAATATAATTCTAAGCTAAATCCCCGCTAAAATAATAAATGAAAGAGTAAAGCTCTATTAATCTCTTGGCATTGCAATTATTTCTTTTATTTTTAAATTGAATAAATCTTTAGCATTAACTGGAGTTAAAATAACTGCAGTATCAACACCAGAGCCTCTACCCCCAATAGCTATGATTTCATCATCAACAGATATTAAACCTGCATCAGCCGCCATGATTGAAATTTCACATGCAACTTTAACACCATGTGAAAACATACGTAATGTATCAGCAACAACATCAAGAGGAGTGAAACCACCATATTTATTTGTAACACCTCTTCCAGCACCACTGAATGCATGAGAACCCAAATAAGTTACAACACCTTTATCCTGAAGAGTTTCAATCATTTCATCTGTAATATCCCACTCATTTTTACCGCTGAAACCGGCATGATGTGAAACATTTACAATATCTGCATCACCATCAATAGCATCAGCTAACTTTAAAGCAGATTTTCCAGTTGCAGAAGCAATTACAATAGTGTCAATTTCTTCTGATTCATCTAATCTTTGTTTAACCGCTTCAATTAATTCATCAGTGTAATCATTACCTTCTTTTTCAAAGTATTTAATACCAGCCATTAGTCTCACCTTTAAATAATATAATTACAAATTATAGTATATATTATTTAAGATTATCATGACAGACAAAAATATAAAATATGTAGTTAACGGAGATTATCTTGTAATACCAATTGAAACAGGTTATATCAAACCCTATGATGATTTAAGTTCAATAATCGAACCTGCAAAAAAATTAATGGAAAATAAGGATTATTTGGTGATTGCAGAAACTCCAATTTCAGTCTCACAAGGCAGACTAGTTGATGAGTCCAAATACACACCATCCCTTAAAGCAAAATTCTTAACAACAGTTTGGAGTAAGTATCTGTGGGGTTATCTCTTAGGGCCTCTTTTGGGAATTAAAAAAAGAACAATAAAAAACTTAAGAAAACTACCAAAAGAAACGCAAGCCCACAAAGAAGTAGTTCTTCAATTATATGGTCTGAAACATGCTTTAAAACCCGCTTCAGAAGCAGGTATTGATTTAAGTAATGCACCTGGGACTTGCGTATCACTACTTCCTGAAAATCCTCAAAAAGTAGCTCAGGAAATAAAAAAAGAAATCAATAAAAATGTTACGGTAATGATTATTGATACTGATGCAACTTATAAAAAAAGAGGAAAATATTTTACAGGTCTTCCAATAGCAATTGATGGAATTGAAGCAAATAAAGGATTTTTTGGATATTTCAAAGGTCAGTTAAGTGAAAACATGGGATCAACACCATTAGGTTGTAGTGAAGAAATTAGTGTTGAAAAGGCACTTGAAATAGCTAACATTGCTGAGGATTATCAAAAATCACTTGCAAATGAAATGAAAACTATACATAGTGTGAAAGAAGTTTTAGGAACTGAGATTGATGAAGTTACAATCGAAGATTTAGATTCCATTACTCATACGCCTGCAGTAATTATAAGAAAAATTAACACTGCTAGAAACTTAAGATTTTTTTGAATTTTTTTCTTATTTTCACTATTTATTTCTACTAATTTTTCTTTAATTTATTTAATTT
>CACZPT010000038.1 GCA_902783085.1 uncultured Methanobrevibacter sp. | reverse complement strand
TAAATGAAATGTTCGTTCCTTCAAGTTCCATCTTCCCCACCTTCTCCATATTTAAAACACCTGACCTTTTTATTACCGAGACTTATCAACTTAGGTCTTTCGTTTTTACATTTTTCAAATGCCATTTCACATCTGTCATAGAATGGACAACCTTCAGGAATTTCTCCATGTAATGGCTGATGACCTTTTGTTAGTTCAAAACCATTTGCAGGCAGCGCTTTAAATAAAGCTTTAGTATAAGGGTGAAGCAAGTTTTCACCATCACCTGAAAAGTCTTTTGTCTGAGCAATTTCTATAACATATCCTGAATAGAAAATACTGATTCTATCAGCGACTTCTAATGCTGCATGAATGTCGTGAGTAATTAAAAGTACACCAACTCCATCTTCTTTCATCTTTCTAAAATGATTTAAAGTTTCTTTAACAGTTTTTTCATCTAAACCTGGTGTTGGTTCATCAGCTATTACCAGTTTAGGGCTAGATAATAATGCTGTTGATACAAGTACTCTTCTTGCCATTCCTCCGGATAATTGGAATGGGTACATATCATCAACTTCAGAGCTTAAATTGTAATGTTCAAATATTTCCCTTTGCTTTGCTTTTTTTTCTGCCTTTTCATCATCATTTTCAGTATATCCAATAGCCTGGTCGGATATTTTCATTAAAGGATCTAGAAAATTCACGGATTGCGGAATCAATGAAATTTCTTTACCTCTAATCTCTTCCTTGTCTTTTTGTGATAATGTTTTACCATTATATTTTATATTCCCATTTAAATTTGCATTTTCAGGTAATATTCCAAGAATTGCATGTGCAAGCAAACTTTTTCCAGAACCACTAGATCCTAAGACAGCCAGTATTTCACCTTCTTTAACATCAAGAGTTAAATCGGTGATTACATTAAGATTTCTTTGATTTAATCCTTTTGTATACTGTATAAATGAAATGGATACATTTTCTACATCTAATAAACTTTCCATTTTTATCACCTTTATTCGTTAGCACTTGAAGGATCAAGTAGTTTTTTAATGTTTTCTCCAGCTATATCAAATAACAATACAATTACTAATAAAGCTAAACCAGGGAATAAAGCTAACCACCAATTACCAGTTGCTAGATATTTCATTGATTCAGACAAGATTATTCCAATAGCAGGTTCGTGTGGAGACAATCCAAATCCTAAAAATGTTACACTAGCTTCGTGCATAATTGCATGTGGGAAAATTAAGATTGTTCCAACAATAATTTGGGTTGTAATCAACGGCAAAATATGCTTTCTAGCTATAAACAATTTTGATTTTCCAAATCTTTTAGATAACTTAACATAATCGGATGTTTGAATTTGCTTTATTTCAGCCCTTAAAACTCTTGTAAGTGAAGTCCAGTGAGTTAATGCAACACCTACAGTAACACCAAAAGCACCTCCACCTAATCCAATTGAAATTAATATGATTAATAATATATGTGGAATTGATAAGAATAAATCAACTAACCATGCTACAAATTCACCAAAATATTTGTTGATACTTCCAAATAATGAGAGAGCAACTGCAATTATACTACTTAATATTGATGCTCCCGCACCAATCTGTACACTTAAACCTAATCCTTTTAGAGTACGTGTAAACATATCTCTTCCCATCCAATCAGTACCAAATAAATGTTCAAATGATGGGGGCTGATTTATTGCGCTAAAATTCGTAGTAATATCATTTGAATTAATAAATAAACTTGAAATTACAACAATTACTAAAATAAGTAAAGTAATACCAATAGCTAAGAGAGTTTTAGTTCTTAAATTCAATTTTGCAAGAGGATTATAAATACTTCCCTTATTATTCATCTTCTTCACTCTCCTTAATTCTTGGATCAACGAAATTATAAATTATATCCGCCATTAAATTACCTACATATACAAAAATTGCACTAAATATAACGATTCCTAAAAGAAGAGGCACATCGCTTCTAAGACCGGCTGATACAGCTGCTTGACCAATACCGGGATATGTAAATATCTGTTCTACAAGAACTGCTCCACCGAATAGTTCAGAAAATCCTAAAAATTGTAATGTGATTGCTGGAAGTAAAATATTTCTTATTCCATGTCTTTTTATTAAATTCCAACCACTTTCTCCTCTAGATTTTGCAAATAAAAAGTAATCACTATTCATTTCATCAATTAATTTATCTCTTGTATATAATGCAATTTGAGCTACTCCAACAATACTTAAAGTTATTGTAGGTAAAATCAAACGATTCAACCATTCCCAAATTGATACATCCTGACTTAATGTTCCAATCGGAACACCTAAACCTGTTGGGAACCATCCAAGATAAACACTAAAAACCATCAAAATAATTAATGCAATCCAAAAAGTTGGTGCTGACTGTAAAATATAACAGTAAACTTTGATTGCTTTGTCAATTATTGTATCCTTTTTATATCCAGATACCACACCTAATAAAAATCCAATAACACCAGATAATAGCCATGAAGATAACATCAATACAAGTGATGCTATAAATTTTTCTTTTATTACATCAATCACAGGCATTCTATAAATTAAAGATGTTCCTAAATCTCCATGCAATATATTTCCTAACCAATTTACCATCTTTGTTGTTATTGGTTCATGAACTCCCCAATATGCTTCCAAACGTGCAATTTGATCTTGTGATAATACTACATTACTAATATAAGTTTTAACTGGATTAATAGGTGACATATCTATGAGTATAAAGCTTAATAATATGACAAAAATAAGTAAGATTGCAAATCTGACGATTTTTTTTCCTAAAAACTCTAATAATCTTTTATTTTTTATCATAATAAAAACCTCTGAAAAAAAGAAAAAAAGAGTTAAAATTAAATTTAACTCAATTAAGTATTATTAATATGGCCAGTACGGGTCCAATCATAAATATTACCGAAAATATCTCCACCGTGAGGTTGTAAGAGTGCAGTATCATTAGAGATATTTAAACTGTTATCTACGAAGTATCCGTATTTGATTTCTCCAATCCATAACCATGCTGAGTCACCCAATGGTGAAACACCTTGGCTTCCATCCCAGGAAACAGCAGACCATTCACTGTAAGATGAGTTACGATCCATTTGCATCGCATTATCAATGTGTGTATCGACAGCAGAGTTATTTTCTAATGAAGGGTTATTGTATCCTTGACCAGCAAATGGACCATAGTTTTCGGCCATAAGGGTTGATGGATTAGTGGAACCGAATCCCCATACAATAGGGTCAGTATTTTTAATTGCATCCATTTCATCCCAGTTAGATCCGGTTGCATTAACTTCAATACCTATTTCTCTTGCTTGTTCAGCAACACTTACAGCAATTGCTTGTCTTTCTGGTGCTTCAGATGAATAGTATAAGTTAATTGATGCTCTAAGACCATTTCTTTCTACGATTCCGTCACCGTCGGTATCATTCCAACCAGCATCAGCTAATATTTGTCTTGCTCTTTGAACATCACCATCTTGTATTTGGTTTACTTCTTCATTTGCCCATGGTAATTGATGAGCAATTCCATCGAAGTTAGGATATCCGAATCCGTTTAATGCACCTTGACAGATGGCAGTTCTGTTGATACCGTAATTTAATGCTTGCCTAATTGCAGGGTCTGCAGTAACGTTGTTACCCATTGGATTACCGTCTTCATTTGTTTGACCAGTATTATTCATTACAGGTAAAGATATACCTCTTACATCAATAGTGTCGAGTAAATACATTGTGTATCCATCAACAGTTTCATTTGCATAAGCTAATGGTACTGCAGCCACATCAACTTCATGATTTCTAACAGCGTTAAATGCAGCTTCATTCTGTTCGAATAATATAGTTAATCTTTCGAATTCAGGTTGTTTTCCATAGTAATTTGGATTTCTTTCTAAGATTACTTGTTGACCTTTATCCCATTGTACAAATCTATATGGTCCAGAACCAACTGGGTTTGATCCATAGGTTCCATTGTTGTAGGAATCAGAAGGTACAATACCTAAATATGCGAAATTGTCTGAAAAGGTTGAATCTGGTTTATTTAAGTGGAATACGACAGTTGTATTATTTACAGCAGTAGCGTTATCTAAACTACTTAAGTCCAAATCAGTAGCTCCGTTAGTTGCTGCTTCATTGAATGTAAATGCAACATCTTCAGCGTCTAATGTTGTATTATCAGTGAATGTAACATTATCTCTGATTGTTACAGTATATTCTGTATAGTTATTATTTGATTCCATGCTTGTTGCTAAATCATATTCATATCCCATATCCGGTGTTATCTTAATTAATGTAGATTGGATTAAAGGTTCTGCAAGATAGTTCCAACCAAGTATCGGGTCAAAACCAGATTCAGGTTCTCCCCCGTGACTATAAGCTGCAACTACAAGTTCATTATCAGCTCTTTTAGGTGTAGATCCTCCCATGAAGATTACTCCACAGATTATTATAATAATCACAATAGCAACTATTCCTATAATATATTTTCTATCCATTTTTTGACACCTCTTATATTAATATTAATTGTCATAATATTTATAAAATTAATAATAAAATATTAATAACAATTGATTAATATTTATTACTATAATCATATATAAATTTTATTTTTATATTAATAAAAATAGCTTTAATTAATAAATGGTGTCTTTATATTAATTTAAAAAATAGGTGTTTGAGGTGTTAATATAAAGTTATAGGGTGCTAGATTTTTGAGTTGTAAATTACCTTCAGTTTGATATCATTTTTCTTATTTTCCTATATTTTTTTACTCAAATTCT
>CACZPT010000037.1 GCA_902783085.1 uncultured Methanobrevibacter sp. | reverse complement strand
GTTAAATCAGGTTCGTTAAGTGATAAGTTAAATAAATTACAAAATTTAGGTTTAATTCACTTTACTAATGGAGAATATGAAATTTCAGAAAATTTACTTAAAAGATGGCTGAAAATAGAATATTCTCAAAAAGGCATCTACCCATATAGAGTTTAATTTAACTAATTCCTATAATAAACTCTGTAAATATTGTACATACCATTATCATATTTTTTTATAAATGATACATTACCATTGGAAAATCCATCTAATTCATTTAAGGTTAAAATATATGTAATGTTTAATTTTTCTAAATCATTAACATTAAGATTTAAAGTGAAGATTGCATCATTATCTGTTGGTTCAAAGCTTGTTTGATTATTATTAATAATATGGACTACAATGTGAGCATATCGATTATAAATATCATATGATTCATTATTCGGATCTAATTTAGACCACAGCTCAAGATTTGGATATGTATTAACACAATTAACAGTTGGCGCTCCAACACCTATCACTTCACCGATGAAAATACCATCTTCCACAATCCATGTACTATTAGGATTTTCCTGAACAATTGAATTTACTTCTTGAATTATAGGTTGGTTGAAATAAACATCACATCCAGATTCAATTGGATTGACTAAACCTCCGCATAAAAATGAAATGATAATAATTAATGCTAGAAAACTTTTATAATATTTCTTATCTCCTAAATTAAAGATCATATAAAATGAAGGGATTAGGATTATTGGTATTAATGCTAGTTTTAATCCGCCATAGAATTTAGGTTCAAGATAAAGTAATAAAAATGTAATAGCTGCGGTTAATATTAAGGAAATAATGAGAAGGTATTGTTTTTTAATTTTTATTTTATCCATTATTGATATTGAACGTATTACGATTAATAGTTCAATGAAAGTTGCAACTTCTAATAATCTTTCGTTTAATGATTTTCCAAGTAATGTGACTTTTGCAATTAGTTCGGGCCAATTACCAATGTAATATACTATAAAAGCAACATATAAGAAAAATAAAAGATAAGTTAATAAATCTTTTTTTTTCTGGCGAATTTGTGTAATGTAGAATAATATTAAACCCATTGGGAAGAATGAAAATACAAATGAATTATTAACTAAATCAGGTGATTTTTCAGGGAATAATGGGAATATTAAGTTCGCAGCATATTCTCCTAATTTAGTTATTTGTCCCCCTCCGGTGAAAACCCTTCCGCCAGGATAGGAAGTGTTTAAAACAGTTACTATGGTATCCCAGGACATGTTATAGAGATGAATAAAACTAACAGTTAAAATACTTAAAAATAAAGCAATCAATGCTAAATCTTTTATTGAAATTTTAACGGAATCTTTATTTTCATATATAATCCATATAGCTAATATGATGAATAAATAACCTAGAGGTATTTCCCATGCAGGATATAAAGTTAAATTAAATCCCCCGAAACATAACGTGAAAAGCAATGTGTGAATTAACTTTTTTTTATAACTGTCTGTGGTTAAATATTGTTTTATTAAAACAATAGCTAACTGGCCGAAAATCAACATTTCAACCAATTCATTAATTGCAAACCACCATTGAATCCATGGGCAAAAAGTTAATAGCAATGCATATACTAAAGATAAAGTTCTATTTTCTTTTGTAATCAACATTCCAAATTCAAATGAAACTAAAAATAAAATAACCAGCCTGGAAATCCAAAAAAACGAAAGACCTTTAGCAGGTGATAAAAACAAATATCCAATTAAAAATGGCCTATATAAAATAAGCAAATCCCATACCGGCTGACCATAAACTATAAACATATCAGTTGGCGCAGCTCTTGGAATAGCACTAAAATAATTAAAATTATTATAATATTGTGAAAATGCAAACATCGTATTTACATTAAATTCATCAGAACGTATATTTCTCGCAATACCAAAAATGGATTTATGCATCATGTCAGAAATATCCAATTTAGCAATTGATGATCCATGCAATTCAAATAGGACTGCAATAACAATCACTAATGCTGCAAGAATAAATCTATATTTATATAATATTTCACTTAATTTTTTATACAAATCATTATTAAATAAAATATATAATGCCAATCCAAATAAAACTAAAAATAAAAGTACATGTTTTATTGAGAAAAACCTCAAAAACTCTGTTAAAATAATAGTTTTTGGAATAGTGTAGAAATAAGAAGAATTTTCAACAAAAATAACATAAAATTCCAACAGCACAGATAATATAACACTTAAAATTGGAATTAAAATATATTTCTTATTTTCCTGAAAACTCTTAATCATAATGGTTCATATGGAATTATTACTTATTATAAGTTATGTTTTTTTTTTAAAATTGATTATATAATAATTGTTGTGTTAAAAATTTCCTGATTGAAATCTTTATTTATTATTGATGTGTATATTCATTGTTTCTTTCTAACGGCCAAAAGATACATAATCGGGATATAACAAAAAGTGTGGATTTAAAAATATCAAAATTATTTTCCTGAAAATACGGGGGTAAAACTATCAAAAAGCCTTAAAAAAATACCATTAAAATGACAAGATGAAACAACAAAATACAAAATGAATACCACAGCATCTGTTAGGTGTAAGGTTAAATGTTTCTTTTATTTAAAACTAAAAATATATTTATTCATAAAACAATATTATGAAATATGAATACAAATAGATTTGAAACATTTTATGATGCAATTTTAGCAATTATAATAACGATTTTAGTTTTAAAAATTCCTCAGCCATTAAGTCCAAATTGGGGACCTTTCTTTTCAAATTATTTAAATTTCACAACATATTTTATTGTATTTTTATCAATTATCAATATTTGGTATAGTAATCAGAATTTATTCCAACATATTGATGATATTAATAACAAATCTCTAGTTGCATATGGTATTTCAATTTTTTTATTTTCACTATTTCCTTATTTTGCATCATGGCTTTCATTAAATGTGTATTCTTTAACTGCTGAAACGATTTTTGGATTACTTATACTCTTTGCCAGTATTTCTCATATTATATCAGTAGTTGTAGTTTTTGGAGCTAATAAATCCAATGAGAAATTAAAAGAATTGAATATTAAAAAATCTCATTTTATATTTCCTTTAGTCATTATACTAATTGGTTTTATAATCTCATATACTATATTTATTCCTGGGATTTATCTATCAACTTTATTAGCTGTAATTTCAAGTATTATTTATAATAGAATTCAGGGTAAGGAATTTGAAGACACTGAAAGATTTGAAGCATTAATTGATGCGATTATAGCTATTATTATAACAATTATTGTACTTGAAATTCCAATTGCAGCAAACGGTAGTTTGGAAAGCCTATTGGAATTAAGGCCGGAATTTATAGCATATGCTATTAGTTTCATTGTTTGTTTTAATGTGTGGAATTTTACCTATAATTTATTTTCAATTGTTAAAAAGATTAATTATAGATCAATCTGGTCTATAGCCTCAGGTTTATTCTTTTTATCATTAATCCCTTATTTAACAACTTTCGTTGCTATGAACTTTAATGATTTTGTACCGCAATGTGTATATGGAATAGATTTTATTATTATTAATTTATGTTCCCTTATTGCTACATATGAAATGAAAAAAATAGATGAATCTAACAAATTTTTACAAGCAGCATTCCAAAATTATAATACATATATTTTAAACATTTTATTTACAATTATATTCATAATAATCGGGTACTTTTATTATCCGCCAATAATAATTATATCCTGTATATTTTCAATTCTTGTAACATGGATATTCATGATTAAAAAAATAAATTTACTCAATCTCATTTAAGTATTAATGACTTATATTCATTTAACAATTATTTAAAATTCTAGGAGATATCAGTTAAATTTGTATTAATGACACATATTCATCTAACAATTTAAACAATTCTTCTAGTTTATTCATTTTAAATATCTTTGGTTTAACATATGTGTTTTTAGGCAGTCCTTTTATGTAATATGCGACATGTGTTCTCATTTTTTTAATAACTATTTCTTCACTTTTAGTTTTACTAAGTAATTTGGCATGTTTTTTTATCATAGCTATTTTTTCATAAATTGTTATTTCTTTAGACTCAATATTAAAGTCTAAATAATCAACACATTCTTTAATTAACCAGGGATTTCCAAGTGAAGCTCGACCAATCATTACTGCATCACATGATGTTTCATCAAGCATTCTTTTTGCCTCATAACATGAGTTAATGTCTCCATTTCCAATAACTGGAATAGAAACGGATTCTTTAACATCTTTTATTATTGACCAATCTGCTTTAATATCATATTTATCTTCTCTTGTACGTGGATGAACACTAATGGCGGATGCTCCAGCTTCTTCAATAATTTTTGCTACTTCAACTGCATTAATATTATTATTATCCCATCCGCTTCTTATTTTTGCGGTAACTGGAATGTTGACACTATCTACAACAGAAGTTACAATATCATGTATTTTTTTGGGATTTTTAAGTAATGCACTACCTGCTTTAACTTTAATGACCTTTGGAACGGGGCATCCTATGTTGATATCAATAATATCTGGCTGCATATTTTCGGTGATGTATTTTGCTGCGATTTTAAATGATTCTGGTTCTGATCCGAATATTTGTTGGGATATTGGTCTTTCATATTCGGTCATATATAGCATTTTTCGTGTTTTTTCATTTCCATACATTATGGCTTTATCAGATACCATTTCCGTTTCAATAAGGCCACATCCCATTGATTTTACGATGGTTCTAAATGCGGAATCACAAATTCCAGCCATTGGGGCTAAAACAACTTGATTATCAATTTTAACATCACCAATTTTCCATTTCATAAAAATCAATTTAAATGTCTTCATAATAATTTTTGCTTTTTGCTGGAAGTTTTGTAAATATTATTGGGACTATAATTAATACTATTGTTAAAATAGTCATTATTGTTAAGCTTACAGGATTTCCATCTTTGAGTGTAGTATATACTCCTTGAATCCATAATCCTATAATACAAATTGGTAATATAAATTTAATTACAGTTTTCCATGTTTTACCAACTTTTATCCTTGAATATTCATTTAGAGTATCTATTAACTTATCAAAGTCATAAATCCATCCGAATATTATACATTCAAGAAGCACAGCAAACAATAATGCGAAATTGTTTAAAAATGCATCAAATACTCCTAAAATCATACTTCCGGCACCTGTTGCAAAAATTGATGAGATTAAAACACCAACAATGCATACTATTGTTGCGGTTTTTTTACGTGAAAAATCGAATTTTTCAGAGATTGAATAACATACTCCTTCAAGTAATGCTATTATTGATGTAATTCCTGCAAATAAAATACATAAAAAGAATAGTGGTCCAATTATTTGGGATGAAGGACCCATTATATTAAATACTTGTGGAAATACAATGAATGCTAATCCGCTTCCTTCTGTAACTAGTTGGTTAAAATTAAGTCCTGTGCTTAATGCCATAAAACCAAGTATTGAAAATATTCCTATGGAATTAAATACTTCAAAACCAGAATTTGAAAATGCTACAATTAGTGCATTATCTACTAATTTTGCTTTATCTGGAAGATAGCTTGCATATGTGAGTGCAATTGCCATTCCTAAACTTAATGAGAACACGATTTGTCCGAATGCTGCTAACCACACATTTAAATTCGTTAAAGCATTCCAATCTGGAGTAAATATTTGCATATAACCTATTGATGCTCCAGGAAGTGTTAGGGAAAATATCACAATTACTACTACAATTATACATAGTAATGGAAGTAATACTCTACTTACTTTTCCGATTCCTTCATTTAAATCTCTTTGAATAATAAGCCATGTAATAAACCATATGGAAATAATTGATATTAATACGGTTGGAACAATGGTAAATATCCCAGTAATGGAATCTGTTGAATGCAATACATTATTTGAAAAGAATAAATCAGGGTTTGATCCCCAAACTTTTGTAAAACTTAATATTACATATATTAAATCCCATCCAACAACACAAACGTAATATGTTGTAATTAAAAAAACAATAAGCAGAATAAACCATCCGGCGGGTTCAAGTTTTTGTTGAACTTTAAATAAGATTTTGGAAAGTGATGTTTTAAATTTATATCCGACTGCATATTCAACAAGAACAAATGATATTCCTAAAAGAAACAATGATACAATATATGGAATCATAAAAGATCCCTCACCATTGGAGTATAATACATTAGGAAAACGCCAGATATTTCCTAATCCAACGGCAGATCCAATCATAGCTAGTATAAAAGTAATATTGCTATTCCACTCTGATTTTTTTTCTTTTGTCATTTTACCACATTATTATTCAATTAGTATTATTTTTTTAAATTAACCAATATAAATTTAATTAATTTTCTTGTTTGTGGTAAAAATAGTTAATTTTTTAATTTAAAAAGAAAAAAGGGAATATATTTAGTTAAATATATTCAAGATATTGCTTTGTAAAGACCCGCCACTAGTGTTATTTATGGCTGTATCCAGTTGACTTTGATAACTTTCAACGTCTCCTTGTACAGATTGAATGTTTTCAATTGCAGTGGCAAGTTTTTCTATATCACTGTTAGTTAGGTTAATATTATGATTAACAGTATAATTTTGAATCAAATTCACTATTGTTGTATGGTCAGTGATATTTTGTGTTATTACAGTATTTTTAATTTCTTCGACTAATTTGGATATTTCATCAGCACTTACATTATTGTTTTCAACTACTTCAGCTTCGGTGTATATTTCATCGTTAGCTGCTTGTTCAACATTTTCTGGAATGTTCACGTTAGTTGCTTCTTCATATGCATGCATTATTCCGGTTAGTGCGGATTCTCCGGTTGCAGTAACTGGACTAGTAACATAAACATGGCCGTGTGTTATTCCTGCTGATTTTAAAGCAGAAATATACATTTGAGCTGTGATTACAGTAATTTTTTTGGTATCTGTAGTTACTTTAATAGCTCCTTGATCGCTTAAGTCTAGATATGCAGAGGAAAATATTTGATTTGAATCATATGTGTTATGTGTTATTGAAGATGATACTCTGTTAACTTCACTGGCTGTAACAACTTGACTTTCTACATTGTTTATATCTACATTTGCTTGTTGTCTAAAGAAGTCGTCTACAATTTTCTTGTATTCTTGATTGTGGTATGTAGTCTCACCGTAGGTGATAACATTTTCATGTCCACTGTTTGAAAATCCAATAGGGATTGTAATTCCAATGAGGATTAATATTATTAATATTATACCAATTTTAGTCTTAATCATAATTCTCACCTCTATTATTTACTTATAATAACTTGTATTTAAATGTTCATGTTTTTAAGTTGTGTATATATTTGTTTAAGCTAATTGAAATCGTGTTATTTCATTTATTTTTTATAATTTTATCAAGTGTAATTGATGAATATTAAAATTTATATATCTTATATTTTATATATTACACTTATAGTAGATATTTAAAATATTGCTATATTTTTGTAATATTGACATAAAAGGAGGTGAAAATATCAAAAAGTTAAATAATCGGTTGTTATTTATAAGTGTTCTTTTAGTTTCTCTTTTAATAACATTGTCCTGTGTATCTGCAGCAGAAAATTTAACTGATTTGGGGACTGATGATATATTAACAGCTTCAAATAGTGTTAATATTCATGTAGCTGATTCATATGAACCTATTAATAATACTTGGATTGAAGAGGGTTTTGATGCAAGAGGGGTTAATGTTTCAGTTTTTGATTCATCAAATACTTTGGTATTTTCAGGAATCACTGATAATGGTGGAAATTTAGTTATTTCCAATCTTGGCTCACAAAAATATACTATTGAACTTAGATATTCTACATATGAGCCATACATACAGGATATTGATTTATCATCCCAAAACAGTATTTCTCTAAATCATGTTTTCGTTCCAGATATATTATTGTTAGTTGATTATAATTCTCATAATGAAAAAGTCGACGTTTTAATGAATATGTCTAGAAGAGTTGCTTATATCAGTACTACTCAATTTGATAAAACAAAAGAATGGCTTTTTGAATATGCGGAATATATTCATTTAGACATGTTTGCAGAAGGTAGCTATAATGTTTTAACTGGAGCATATCTTAAAGAATTACTGGCAATGTCTCCGGCAAATGCGAACTATATGGTTGCTTATACATTTGGTATTTACTCAGATAGCATATTAAATGCAACAAATATGCATATTATCGGGGCCAGTAAAGATAATAATACTTTCCATACTATCGAAAACACTTATATAGGTTCTTATTTCCAGGCTCAAGATATTTTCGAGTCAGATATACTTCAATCAAACATGAAAAATTATTTGAATTATGTCAGTTATTTATTAAATCCTTCAGATTATAGAAATCCAACATTGGATGGGAATAACGCACCGTTATTAAGCCCGGAATGTGGTTTTTATCATCCGGATTTAGGTTTATATACTATTTATCCTGATGGTGCTCAAATTAACCAATGGATTATTCAAAATCCGGGTTATAATGCGGATGGTGAAGGAAGTCTAAATTGGATGGTTGAAAACTATCCAAAATGGTTGGAAGAAGTATTGAACCCAACAGTTTTGTTTAAAATATTTGAGAATAATTATTTAGGAAATAAAAGTGCAGATAAACCATTCATAGCTATTGCTACTTATTATTATGGTGGAAGTTTAGTTGATGCGTTAATTAGGGAATATGAAGCAAACGGAAGACCTGCATTTAATATATTTAAAACAGGTACTCATCCATCAATGTCTTCATTGTTAAATAGAATTTCACAGTCTAGTGTTGTTGGAATCTCATTAATTACTTCACTTTATAGTTGGTCTTTAAATTATGCAAATGGTTCTGCTGAAGGTGATTTATCCCAAATAGATAAAACAATTCTTAAAGGTGTTTATGATATAGCTCAATCAAGTTACGAAAGTGAATTAGGTCCACAAATGGAATGGACTTATGCAGTAACTTTCCCAAGTTTTGAAGGTGTATTCGGGCCTGTCATTTTATCTTATGTTGATGGTAACGGTAAATCTCATGTTATACAAACTGGTGTTGAAAAAATAGTTAAATTATCCTGTCAATGGGCTGATTTAAAAGATTTAAACAATTCTGATAAGAAAATTTCAATTGTTTTATATAATTATCCACCAGGTAAAGCAGAGATTGGTGCTTCATATTTGGATGTTTTCTCAAGTACTTATGATTTGCTTTTCAAATTAGGTGAGGCAGGTTATGATATTGGAAATGTTGATGATATTCCGTCCCTTTTAAATTTAACTGATATGATTATAAACTTCGGTAATAAAGGGGTATGGGCTCAAGGTTTGCTTAATGAATATGTGGAGAAAAATTGGGATACATTAATGC
The DNA here is from genome assembly GCA_902783085.1 of uncultured Methanobrevibacter sp. Lineage (GTDB taxonomy): Archaea > Methanobacteriota > Methanobacteria > Methanobacteriales > Methanobacteriaceae > Methanocatella. Next base: position 8,317 of record CACZPT010000037.1, on the reverse strand, counting down.
AACATAATCAATTAATCAGTCTTGATGAATTTTACGAGCTAACCAGTGATTTAAACCCTGAATTATATAAGCAATTAATTGACTATTGGGGTGATGGTTTAGGTAACATCATGGTTTATAATAATTCTTACATTGTTATTCCAGGTATTTGGTTCGGCAATGTCTTTATTACTTTCCAACCAAGTAGAGGTTGGGAAGAAGTTAAAAATTACCACGATTTAACATTACCGCCTCATCAGCAATATGTGGCATTTTATGAATGGTTAGACAAGGTTGTCGGTGTAAATGCCATAATTAATATGGGAACTCACGGAACTTTAGAATGGTTGCCGGGTAAAAATATTGGTGTAATGGACGGGGATTGGACTTTTGAGTTGACTTTAACTCCAACAATTTATCCATACATTGTATCAAATCCTGGTGAAGCTATGGTTGCTCGTGATAGGATTGCAGCTTTAATGATTACCCATATGACTCCGGCGATGGTTTCATCTGAGTTATATGGTAACTATACTAAATTATTAGATTATATTGCCCATTATAAAGATCAAGTTAAGCTTAATGTAAGTTCCAATGCTGAGGAATATAAGCAGTTAATCATTGAACTTGCACCGCAATTAGGATTTTCTAATCAAAGTGAAAATCAAACATTCAGTGATTGGATTGATGAACTTCACATATACTTGGATGATATGCAAGATGACTTCTATACATATGGTTTACATACTATTGGTAAAGTTTTAACTGGTTGGGAACTTATTGAAGAAGTCTGTACTGTTGTTTCATCACAAACTAAAATATATGATTACATTTTAGCACACTTATATCCAAATTTAGCATCTAAAAGCTTTTTTGATGATATTAATGGTAATTTAGAATATCTTGAAGTGGCTAATGTTGTTAAGAGCTTTTTAAAAGAAATTGTAACTTGTCTTGTTAATGGTTCTAGTGTTGATGAATTATGCAGCCAGTATTTAATTGCTGCCAATTCAAGTTTATATAATTCAACTGTTTATGCTTCACAAGTAATTGTTAATGTTGAAAATAACAACGAATGGGATGCGATTATTGCTGCACTTGAAGGTGATTATTTACTTGCAGGTTTATTTGCAGATCCGGCTTATGGTGATTCAATACCAACAGGTTATGATGGTTATGCATCAGATTCAACTAAAATGCCTTCAAAATCAGCTTATAATTCAGCTATTAAAGTTGTTGATTTACTTTTAGCCAATTATTATGAAGAGCATGGAAAATGGCCAGAACTTACTTCATTAATCTTATGGGGTACAGAAATATCAAGAACTGAAGGTATCGGTATTGCTGAATTCCTTTATTTCTTAGGATGTAAGCCTGTTTGGGCGGATAATGGTAAAGTTATTGGTGTTGAAAGAATTGCGCTTGAAGATTTAACCGTAACATTAAACAATGGTTCTATAGTTCAAAGACCAAGAATTGATGTATTTGCAAGTATCGTTACCAGTAATAAAGATTGGCTTTCCTGGATGTTAACTGCAATTCAATTAACTTATAATGCTCCGGGCGAAGATGCTTCTAATAATTATATATTTAAACATTATTTAGAAAACCCAACATTAGATAGGTTATTCGGTCTTCCTGGAGCTATTTTAGAAGGTACTGGTATGAGTACTTTTATTCCAAATACTGCAGACTGGAATATTACATCTGTTAATGAACAAGCTGCTGATATTTATCTCAATAAAGTTTCATATTCATGGACTTTAGATGAAAATGGCAATATTGTAGTTACAAAGCAAAGGGAAAATTATGAATATTTACTTTCAAAAACCGATTTGATTACTCAAAACTTTGATAGTACTTGGAGATTTATAGATTCAGATGATTACTATGACTGGTTTGGCGGTTTATACAATGCAGCTAGAAACTTAGGTTCTAATCCGGATACAGCATTTGTAGATATAAGAAATCAGAATAACTATATCTCAAGAACTTATGACGAAGAACTAGAATTTGAAATTAGGAGCATGATTTTGAATCCTAATTATTATAATTCATTAATTGGTAGTGCTGCAGGTTATAATTCTTATTCAGCTCGTATGCAAAACTTATATGGTGGTTTAATTGTTGCCGGTTCATCTTTAGGTAGTGAATTAGGTAATCAAATAGCTAGTACATATAATGGCCTTTCAAGTGGTGTCAGTAGTGTCGGTCAAGCTGCTGCATGGCAAAGTATGGCTGCTTGGATGGTTTACTTAGCTGATCAGGGAGTTTGGCAAAATCCAGATTCTTCACAGTTACAGCAACTGGCTGATAATATTATTCAAAATGCTATTCAGTACGGTGTGGCATGTTGTCACCACACTTGTAAGAATTTGAATTTCAATTCAAGAATTATTCAAATGAGTTCTTTAACTCCACAGCAAAAAAAGGATTATGCAGATATTTTAGCTCAAGCTACTTTAACAGAACCTTTATACGACATGCCTGAGGATTCCCAAAGTGATTCCGGATCTGATGACGGTCAACAAAGTTCTGAAGTTTTAGTTAATGGAACCGATGATTCATCAAGTAGTCAATCTAGTGACGGTGGCGCAACTGCTGTTGGTGATGACTATTCAAGAGACCCTAGTGATGCTTCAAATCAGGCTTCTGCTCAACAAGCTGGCAGAGGTTCTGCAGGTTCTAAATCTTATGAAATCCAGAAAAAAAGCGCTTCAAAATCTATTAGTGGCGAATCTAGCATGCCTATATTTGTAATTATTGCAGTTATTATATTAATTGCAGTGTTCTATGTAGGTTATAGTAGAAATAAAGTTGATGATGATTATTAATTTCATCAACTTTTAACTTTTTTTAGAAATTTTTAAATATTGTTTAACTACATAAATTAAAATATGATGCATGATTTTTCAATCGTGTTTTAATAAATTTAATGATGTGGTTATAATGAAAAGAAAAAATATTTTATTTATAGTTTTATTGCTATTCATTTTTGTTTCAATCAGTGCTGTAAGTGCTAATGATTCAAGCAATGAAACTATAGGTATTTCTGAGGAAAATACTATTTCATCTACTGTCCACACTGTAACTTCTTCAAATTATAATAGTTATTTTAACAGTGGCGGAGATTTAATATCCTCAAGTGTTAATGAAGGCGATACAATTTCTTTAGATGGTAGTTTTTCTAATAAGAATTTTACAATTACAAAAAAACTTAATGTTGTTGGTACTTCTACAAATTCAATTAAAAACGGAGTTGTTAAGTTAACCGGTGCAGCTTCCGGAAGTACAGTATCTAATTTAAATATTGCAAATACAAAAAATTATTTAAGTGGTATTTTTGTTGATAGAGCAACAAACTGCGTTGTTTCTAATAATATAATAAACAATACTGGTGTTTCATCATATACTATTTGTTTAAATGGTGCCAGCTATTGTAACATTACTTATAATAGATTAAATACTTATGGTCAAGCTTATAATCATGGTTCAAGGTCAACATCTGTTATTGTACTTGGATCTGCTAACTATAATCATATTGTTGGCAATGATATTACATGTGAAGACTCAAATGCTATTTATTTATCTGAATATGGTGGAGGTTCATTTATTGGGGGACTTTCATATTTCAACACCATTTCTAATAATATGATTAAATATAATGTTATTCCAACATCCTGGGCTTATGGTATCCAGATGATGGGAAGCAACAATACAGCTAGTGATAATAAAGTTATTGGAGCATATCGTGGAATTTCAACTACCGGTACAGGCAATATTATTATTAATAATAATTTAATTAACCTTACAGGACTTGATTATTCAACTGGAGGTTATTCTGGTGGTGATTGGGGTATTGCAGCTTCATCCAATTCATATGTTAGGGGTAATAATTTCACTAATTGTTCTTTAGCTGGTGGAGCAATTTCAGTTGGTTCTAATTCATTTGTTGAATATAATAATATCCAAAATACTTATAATGGATATGGTGTTCAAGCTGAAGGAAATGATGTTTTAATTAAAAATAATAAAATTGTTACGAATAAAGGTGCCGGTGTTTATCAGGCAGGTAAACTTGAAGGTTTGGTTGTTCAAAATAACAATATTGTATCAAATACTGGTGTTGGTGTTTTAGTTAAAAAAACATCTTCAAAAAGGTTCCCTTCTAATATTACAATCATAAATAACAATATTGAAACAGCTAATATGTATGCGATTGATGTGGGCGATGCTGATAAAAATAGTTATTTAATTGCCGGTAATGTTGCTAGTGGAACTTCTAAAATATTAACTCCTGAAGGTGTTATAGATCCGGATAAACCAGTTTATGTCTTCAATGGAACTAATTATAATGTTACTCCTCAGAATTATTCAACATTTTTCGATGAAAATGGTAATATGGCATCATTTATTAAAGATGGTGATATTTTAACATTCATCGGTAATTTTTCATCAAAGGATTTAAAAATTACATATGGTGTTAAAATCACAGCTGTCAACACTACTTTTGAAAATTCAAAATTCGAAGTCACCGCTGAAAATGTATGGATTGAAAACTTGACTATAATAAATTCAAATGCTTCTAAATTAAATGCATGGGGAATCTTTATCTATCAAACTGGTAAGGTGAGAATTCAAAATAATAACATTGGTGTTGTAGATCCTAAAGCTGCATATGCTATATATGTATGTGAGTCAAAAAATATTGAAGTTTTAAACAATACATTATTCTCATCAGGTGATTACCTAACAAACACTTTACTTTCAGTAGGCAGTGATGATTGTGTCTTTGTTGGAAATAACATAACAACTTTAGGAACAGGTGAAGTTTATTCATACACAGATTCAGTATGTCTTGACGGCGAAGTATGTTTGGATAGTGAAGTATGTCTTGACGGCCAATCCTGTCTTGATGGAAAAGGCCATATTTATCCAGAATTATACAGAACTTATGGTATTTTATTAGTATATACATCAAACACTAATGTTTCATCAAACAAAGTAAGTGTTACTTCAAAACTTAATAAAACATATCCAAGTAGAGGTAATTCATCAACTAATTCTTTAGTCGGTATTGATGCATACTTTGACAGTGATGCAAATATATTCGAATCTAATACTGTGAATGTTTGGGGAAATGATAATTATATTTACGGTATGGGTGTTTTAGGTTCAAGAACTGGATCCGGTTCATCTGTAGGTGCTGAAGAAAACATCTTCATTTCAAACAACATAAATTTATCCGGAACCTACTTTGCAACAGGCATTATCATTGGTGATGGCTCAACTTCCACAGTTGTTGAATCCAACAATATTAATGCAACAGCACAATCAATAAGTTATGGTGTAACTTTAGAATTATCAGATGAAAGCTATGTTATAGCAAATGATATTCAATTAACATCCGAAGTTGTAAATGGAATTGAAGCTTATAATTCCCATTCCAATGTAATTTCTGAAAATAATATTGAAGGTATAGGAAATCAAGTTTACGGAATACTATTTTCCAATGCGATGGATAATGAAATAACTTATAACACAATACAATCCAAAGGAAATGGTAATAAAATCACATCATCTAACCGTATGGGAAATGCTGGAATTTATTTATCACAAAACACAACTGGAAATGTCATCAGTTATAATAATATTACCTCAGCATTGGGTTATGCAGTTGAACTTGACGAAATAGCTCATGCAAACGAAATTACTTTTAACTACTTGGATAGTAAAAATGGAAGTGGAAATGCAGGCGTTAGTAAACTTAAAGATAATACGGTTCATGATAATTACAAATACTTGTTCAACCCAACATTCAATGATATTTCTGCATTTTATCTTGATAAAGCAATATTTATTATTGCGGATTCACCTTCTGCACAGGGTGCTATTGTAGAATTTTTCATTGATAATGTCCCAATTGGAAATGCAAGTATCGCTAGTAATGGAAAAGCATCTTTAAGTTATAAATTAAATAGCACATATTTACCCAGTATCTATAATATTAAAGCTATTTTAACAAAAGACAATTATAAGACCACATCTGTCAGCTCTAAATTAACAGTATTTAAGGGCAATGTTATTGTTGATGTTATGGATGTAAGTTCCGCTAGTGGTGTTAATGCATACTTCTGTGCTACAGTTTGTGATATTAATGGAAATCCTATAAAAGGATTGACAGTTAATTTCTACAGACAAAATAACTACATTGGCTGTGCTATAAGTGATGAAAATGGTCTGGCTTCTACAATAATATTAATTCCAAAAGGATTAACCGGAACATATAATATTTTAGCAAAAGTCGATGAAAGCGTTAATTTTAATGCAGCTAATGGAACTGGAAAATTAACAATATCTAATAGGATAGCTACCAAAATTAAAGCATCAGATATTACAATGTATTGTAAAGATGGAACTCGCTTTGAAGCAGTGTTAACTGATTTGGGTGATAATCCAATTGCTAATGTTAGTGTAACTATCACGATTAACGGTATTGATTATCAAAGGGTAACTGATGCTACAGGTAAGGTTTCAATGGCTTTAAATCTTAATCCTTGTGAAGTAAATGTTACCACAAAATTTTACGGCAAAGGTGGATATGTGCCTAGTGAAACAACTTCTTCATTAACTATATTATCTACAATTGATGGTAATGATGTAGTTAAAATGTATAGGAACGGCACACAATATTATGTAAAACTCATTGGAAAAGATGGAAAACCTTTAGTCAATGTCAATGCCGAAATGAATATTAATGGTGTATTATATTACCGTCAAACTAATGAATCAGGGGTTGCTAAATTATCTATTAATTTAGATCCAGATACTTATATTTTAACTGTTACAAATCCAAGTACTGGGGAAATGAAAAGTAACACTGTTGTCGTAAACTCATTATTTGAAGAAGCCAATAATTTAACTAAATATGATAAAAATGCATCTCCATACACTGTTAAAGTCATTAAAAAAGATGGTAAAGTCGCAGGTGCAGGTGTTAAAGTCAAATTTAATATTAATGGAGTCATTTATGAAAGAGAAACAAATGAATCTGGAATTGCTCGTCTTAATATTAATTTAGATCCTGGAGACTATATAATAACCGCAGAATATGATGGATGTATGGTTTCTAACAGTATTAAAGTATTACCAATACTTTATGCAAATGATTTAGTTAAAAAATATGGAGTTCCTGCTGCATTTAAAGTAAAATTGCTTAATGAGGTAGGTAAGCCATATTTAAACCAAAATGTTAAATTTAATATTAATGGTGTTATCTATGATCGCTCAACAGGTGACTTGGGTACTGCATCACTTAATATTAATTTGGATCCGGGAGTATACATTATAACTTCAATGTATGGAAAATCAAGCATTTCAAATAATGTTACTGTCACTAATTAGGGAGTTAAACTTTTACTCCTATTTTTTTATTTTTTTTAAAAAGAAGTATTTTAAGTGGTTGTATATGTTTCCGAAGAAACATATACTGATAAATGATTTTTAATAAGTAACACGGGAGATGTTACTCATGTTAATTTTCTATTGAAATTACTATTTAATAATTACTTTATTTAAGGATACCTAAATTTTACTAAAGTATTTAAGCTAAATAACTTATATTATTTTTTAAGAATGTTGGTGGTAATATGAAAAAAAGCATTTTACTGTTATTCATTGTCTTATTATTTAGCTTAATTTTAGCTGTAAGCGGACAAACTGTAGAATTATCACAAACAAATGATTTAAATAATGTTTTATCAAATGCAAGCATTGAAAATAAAACTGTAATGCTTGTTTTTGACCAAGACAATTGTGTTTATTGTGATATGTTTAAAAAAGATACTTTAAATAATTTAGAAGTTCAAAAAGCATTGAATGAATCTTTCATTCTAGTTATGGTCGATATAAACAAAAATCCTGACTTGGCAAGTCAGTATCATGTATTTGGAACACCGGCTTCAGTATTTTTAAATGGAAATGGCAGTGAAATTCACAGAATTGATGGTTATGTGGGTGCAAGCGAATTTTTAAGTGAATTAAGGAAGATTTAAATGGAGATAATACCTTTCATTTCTTTTATTTTAGGTGTAATGTCAATATTGTCACCATGTATTTTACCGATTTTACCAATATTTGTTGGATTTAGCTTAAAAACCAAATCAAAACTGGAAATTTTTTCATTTACCTATGGACTTTTTAGTATTTTTGTTGCAGTAATTTTTTTAACTGCATTTTTCACTGCAATTGTTTATGAATATATTATTTATTTCAGGCTCATATCAGCTATTTTACTTATAATAATTGGAATTCTGATGCTTTTGAACTATTCATTTAG
>CACZPT010000036.1 GCA_902783085.1 uncultured Methanobrevibacter sp. | reverse complement strand
CTGTCCACACATACTCCATTAGGTCATGAAAACCTGGAAAATAAAAAAGTCATTGATTTGGAAAATCCTCCGGAAAGTATTTATCCATAATACTTTCTATTCTATTTTTTTTATGGGGCTGTCATCTGACGGGTAATTTTGCTTCATATTTAAAACAAATTTCTCAAAGCCTAGTTAATTTCAATGGTATTAATTATATATAATTTGAAAATGAAATAATTAATTAACTAATAAAATTATTTGGAGAGGAGAAAATATGAAAGGTGAAGTTTATTATGGTAAAGGAATTAGGGAGTTAGAAGATCAATATCCTGATTTATATGATGTTGTAACAGACTTAAATGAAACTGTATGGGATGGAAAAATTTTAGATTATAAAACTCAAAAATTAATTGCTATTGGTATTACTGCATCTCGTGCAGATCCAAGGGCTACTAAAAAGCAAATTAAAAGTGCAATTGAAGTATTAGGTATTAGTAAAGATGAAATTGTTGATGTTTTAAGAGTTGTTTTATTAACATCAGGTATGCCGGCATTTTCTAAATCTTTACAAATATTAAATAGTGTTTTAGAAACTATGGATTAAACTTCATTATTTGAAGTTTTTATTCTTATTTTTTTTAGATTAGTCCTATTGATTTTATAATTTTTAAAATTGTATAAATAATAAATAAAATCATCCCTACATTTATTAAACTTGTTTTTATGGGATTATTTAAAGTTATTTCTGGTTTTTCAAATTTAATTTTACCGTATTTGTCTAATATGGTGTATATGCCTATAATTATAGCGCTTAGGACAATTATTGCATAAAGCATAACAATGAATAAATCTAATGGGGTTCCTGTTGATGAAATTAGATGGTTTATGGAGTTTATAAATATCGTACTTACAATGGAACCTATGAAATTGATTATCATATGTAGTATTATAGGGTAAATTATTTTTCCGGTTTTAATATATACATATGCGAAAAATCCGCCCATTAGAAATGCATAAAAGAATTGATTTAAATTACCATGGAATAGTGCAAATATCAAAGCAGATAGTAATATTGATATTTTGGCACCGTATTTTATTGTTTTGTCGATTAGAAATTTTCTAAAGATTATTTCTTCAAAAACCGGTGCGATAATGCATATTATTAGAATATTCATGTATATGCTTTGGTGATTTATTATTTGTTTTATTGGATTTATAATTTCACTGGAGATTAGTTGACTGATTAAGGCGGTTATTCCAAGACCAATTATGTTTCCAATCCACATTAAAACTAGGGTTATTGAAATATATTTTATGAAAGTTATTTTGTTGATTGATTGTTGGGGTATTGTTCTTGAATCTAGTTTATTCATTAAATATATAAAAATTGGTAATGGTAGGAAATAGCTGCATATTGCTCCAATTGTTGTTTGGATGTTGTAATTATTTAGTATTTTAATATCATAAACAGCTACAATTTTTACAATTATAATTTGAAATATTACTGTTAATAATATCAGTATTAAATAATTTAATCCAATTTTTGAAAAATATTTTTTTTTCATTCAATTTTTCACCGGTACTATTTCTTTGATTCTTACGATTTTTGGGGATGCCTAAATTTTTTCTTTTTTATTCAAATTAAATTAGTTATAACTTGATATAAATTCTTTATTTTATTTTATATCAGCTTAAAATTTAAAATGTTGTCTATTAATTATGTTTTGATTATATATTTATATTTATCTAATTTTTATTCATTATTAACTTGATTTTAGGCATACCTAAACTATATATGTTATTAAATTAATAAATATAGTTGTCGAATTTTACTTTTGTTTCAATAAGTAACATTCTACAAACGGGAGATGATAATATGGTAAGTGAAATAAAACATTTTGAAAAACTTTTTGAACATAAACATGCATTAATCTTTGCAGGTGGAGTTGCAACTGCAATAATTGGATGTAAACTCTTAAAATCACAAACTGTAAAAGATTCATGTACTAAAGGAATGGCTAAAGTATTAGCAGCTAAAAAAGATGCTGAAGAATGCTTCCAAGACATGAGAGAAAATGCTGAAGACATTGTTGTAGATGCAAATTCTGAAGTTAAAAAAGAAATTTATATTGATGGGGATGAATAAGTTTTAAGGTAAAACAATGAAATACAAAGTAATGTATGATAGGGGAACTCGTTTAAGAGTTCGATCAGGCCAATGGGCTTTTACAAAAAATGAAGGCCATGGCATAGCATCATTGCTCATGAAAAATGATTTCATTGACGAAGTTTACACATCCCATAAAAACGGTAGTATTTTAATTTATTATGACAATATCAAAAACAAAAGCAAAATTTTTGATATTTTAAATAAAATAACATTAAATGACCTTTTTGAATGCGAAGCAACACAAAAACAAATTTCAAAAGAAATCACAGATGATTTTATATTGAAATTAGCTAAAATGCTTGGCCGGAGATTCTTTGGAAGAATATTTTTCCCAATCAGACTTAAAAATATTTTAACTGTCTATCATGCTTTTGAATATTTATGGAAAGGTATTGATAGTTTAACTAGTTTCCGTATTGATGTTGCTTTACTTGATGGGGCGGCGGTTGCTGGTGCTTTATGGCAAAAAGATTTTGCCCCTGCAAGTTCAATGATGTTCTTGTTGTCTATCTCCGATGCACTAGAAGATTATACTTTACAAAAAGCTAAAAGTACTTTAAAAGAGAGTTTAGCTTTAAATATTGATACTGTCTGGCTAGTAGGAGATAATGGTGAAGAAAAACAATATCCTGCAGTTGAAATTAAAAAAGGCGATAAAATTAAAATACATATGGGGGATGTAATACCTGTAGATGGAAAAGTAATTTCCGGGGATGGATTAGTTAATGAAGCTTCAATGACTGGAGAACCATTGGCGGTTCATAAATCCTATGGAAAAACCGTTCATGCCGGAACTGTAGTTGAAGAAGGTAATCTAATTGTTGAGGTATTTTCAATTAATAAAGAAACAAGATTAAATAAGATTATCGATTTAATTGAAAACTCTGAAAATTTAAAAGCTGAAACTCAAAGTAAGGCAGAAAAATTAGCTGATTCAATAGTACCTTATAGTTTTCTTGCTACAGCATTGACTTATTTATTCACAGGAAATTCTACAAAAGCATTGTCTGTATTAATGGTTGATTTTTCATGTGCTATTAAGTTAACAACACCATTATCAATTATATCTGCAATGCGTGAAGCATCGGACAATAGAATGATGGTAAAAGGTGGAAAATTCCTTGAAAATTATGCAACTGCAGATACTATTGTATTTGATAAAACGGGAACTTTAACTAATGCAACACCTGAAGTTGTTCATGTATTTCCAATGTCTAAAAGATACACCCGTGACGAAATCTTAAAAATGGCAGCATGTATTGAAGAGCATTTTGCACATAGTATTGCAACAGCTATTGTAAAACAAGCTGAAAAAGAGGGTCTTATTCATGAAGAAGACCATAGTGAAGTTGAATACATTGTAGCCCATGGAATTGTAACTACTTATGGCGGTAAACGTGCTGTTATAGGTAGCAGGCACTTTTTATTTGATGATGAGGGTATTAAAATAAATAAAACTCAAGAAAAGAAAATCAAAAAAGAAGTTGCCCACCATTCTGTTGTTTATTTAGCTATTGATGGTAAACTTGAAGGTCTTATATGTATTGATGACCCTGTACGCGATGAAGCAAAATATGTCATTGAAGAGCTTAAATCATCAGGTATTGAAAATGTCATCATGCTTACTGGTGATAGTGAAAGTGGTGCTAAAAGCAGTGCTGATGCATTGGGCATTACACAATATAAGTCGCAGGTGCTTCCAGAAGATAAATCCAGAATTATTGAAGAGTTAAAAGCTGAAGGTAAAACCGTAATCATGGTTGGTGATGGTATTAATGATTCACCTGCACTAGCCACAGCGGATGTATCTGTATCAATGAAAAATTCATCCGATATTGCTCGTGAAGTAGCAGACATTTCACTTTTATCAGATGATTTACATGATTTAGTTACTTTAAGAAAATTAAGCACTGGAATGTTAGATAAAATTAACTCAAACTACCATAGGATTGTTGCAGTTAATTCTACATTAATCGGATTAGGTGTTTTAGGTGCTATTTCACCGTCTACATCTTCAATGATACATAATTTATCAACTATGTTATTTGGCGCTTTAAGCACTAAATCAATTTTAGGCGATAATTATGAAAATTTAGGAGATATTGACGTTTAAATGTGATTTATTCACATTTCTTTCTTTTTTTTTCATTCATATGGCATATATCTGAACTTTAATGTAATTATTAAAGTTTCTAAAAATATAAGATTAAATTTTAGCTATTAATGTCCCGTAATTTCCATTTTTTATACTTTCATATACATAGTCAAAAGACTTAAAACAAGAGGTTTTCAAATCATTACCTTTTTGCAAGTATGCCACAATAGCTGAAGATAAATTACAACCAGTACCATGAAGATTATCACTTTTTAACAGTTCTTGTTTTTCAATTATAATTTCACCATCAATGTTTAAAGTATTAATTCCATCTAAATGACCACCAGTTACTAAGCAATCACATGGAATTTTCTTAATTGCTTTAATAGCATCTTCTTTTGATTTGATTTCAATTCCAGTTAATTTTTGAGCTTCAAAAATATTGGGTGTGGTTAAAATAGCTTTTGGAAGTAAATATTTATTTAGAGCATTAGCTAAATCGCTTTTAGTTAAATTACCTCCAGATGTTGCAATCATAACAGGATCTACAACACATTTTAAATTATATTCATCAATTTTTTTTCCAATTAACTTAATAATTTCCGGTGAATATAACATTCCGGTTTTCACATAAGTAATATCATAAGCATCCAGAATAATATCAATTTGTTCTTGAACATAAGCTGGTTCAATAGCTTTAGTGGAAACAACTTTGTTTGGATTTTGAGCTGTTAGGGCAGTTACAACACCACATCCATAAACACCTAGTGCTTGAAAAGTTTTTAAATCAGCATAAACTCCAGCACCTGCTGAAGGATCAATACCTGCTATTGACATTACAATCATAGTTTAACCTCTAGTGACTTTTAAACGCTCACTTCCATGTATGGATTCGACATTTATTTTTAATTCTTTTAAATATTGTCGTGTGTGTGTTTTTTCACCATGAACCATTATTTCACCTAAATCTTCAGTAGTGTTAACATCAAGAGCCATAAATAATGAATCATGTACCTGTGGATTTAAATTTTTCCTATCTGCAATATTAATATGTTTTTTATAACTGAAGTCTCCAAATTTAGGGTGGATTGCCATAGGTTTCATAATAATTGTATTTGTTCCTCCACCTTTTGATGGTACAATAATAAAGTCTAAATTTTTTGATGATTCTATTAGCATTTTAATATTAGTTTTTCCAATAAGTGGAACATCAGAAGGAACAATTAAAATTTTCCTCACTTTCCCTTTACAATATTTCATTGCTTGCACTAATGCTTTATTTAAATTTGAATTTTCATTTTCATGTATTGTATCCAAATTTAAGCTTTTAGCATAGCTTAACACATCTTTATCAGCACTAATAATGAAAATTTTATCAACATGCTTTTTTAATGTATCTGTAACATCATGAAGCATAGCTTTTAAGAGTTTTTCTCTTTCTTCTTCAGTTAAAAATGGAGATAAACGAGTTTTTGCATTTTTAAATTTGCTTACAGGAATTATTGCATAGATATTATCCATATTATCACTTAGTATGTCTTAGCAATCAAAGCAACATATTTGGCAGGTTCGCCACTAGATATACATTTGGCATCTTTTTTACTATCTTTCCAAATACCCAGAATATCATAGCCGGTTTTATCTTCAATTTCCTTACCGCATTCTTCTTTTCCACACCAATCAAATGCAACTACATTTCCATCTTCAACTAGTTCAGATATTTCATCAATGTTTGTTGCGAATTTAAAGTGTTGATCTTGAAAGTCCCATGCACTTTTAGATAGGTTTTCCTCGTATTTATCCAATAAATCCTTAATGTTATCAATTAAATTATCATCTAGGGAAAGTTCTATTTTTTCACTGTCGTCTCTTCTCATAGCTATTGTGATATTGTTTTCTAAATCCCTAGGTCCAAGTTCTAATTTTAAAGGAGTTCCTTTCAATTCCCAATCATAAAACTTTTTACCTGGCCTAATATCTCTATCATCAATATTAACACGTAAACCTGCAGATTCTAGTTGTTCTTTTATTTGCATACATTTTGAAAGTACTTCTTCTTTTCCTTTTTTAAATAAAATTGGAATGATTGTGATTTGATTTGGTGAAACAATTGGTGGAAGACGTAAACCTTTATCATCACCATGAATTCCAATTATCGAAGCAATAACTCTGTCAGATAAACCGGCACAAGTTTGATAAACAAGTTTATGTTGACCATCTTTATCTTCAAAGGTTATATCAAAAGTCTTTGCAAAGGTTTGACCTAAATTATGTATTGTACCGATTTGTAATGTTTTTCCATCAGGCATTATTGCATCGAAAGCCATTGTATAATCGGCACCTGGAAATTTATCCCATTCAGGCCTTTTAGATATGATATACGGAAGTCCTAACATATCGAAAAATTCTTTGTATAATTCAATAAAATCTTCAATTTGTGCTGCGGCTTCTTGTTTGGTTGCATGTGCAGTATGTGCTTCTTTAAATGTGGTAATTTCACGCACACGAATTAAAGGGCGTGTATGTTTTGTTTCATATCTGAAAGTATTTACAATTTGATAATATTTAATTGGTAAATCAATATGTGACCTAATCCATAATGCATACATCGGATATATTGCAGTTTCACTAGTTGGCCTTAAAGCTAGTTGTTCATTTAATTCTCGTTGTCCGCCTTTTGTAACCCAGTAAACTTCATCTTCAAAACCTTTAACATGTATTCCTTCTTTAGCTAGTTCGCTTTCAGGAACAAGCATGGGAAATAATACTTCTTCATGGTCTTTATCAAGTAATTTTTTTAAGATTTCTGTTGTGTATTTTCTTATTTTAAATCCATAAGGCATCCAAATTGCCATTCCTTTGATAGGATATCTTGAATCTGTAATATTAGCTTCTTCTAAAATATCATGAAACCATTCACTAAAATTTTCCACCATATCACCTAATTGTTTTAATAATAATACATATATTAGTTTTTAATAAGTATTAAATATATTTGTGAAATGAAAAGTTATTTAATATAATTTAGCTATATATACAAATGTATAATTATTTTTTCAGGAGATATTTATGAACCATAGGAAAATACAAATGCCTCGTGAAGTATACATAGGCCCAGATGTTATCTTTGAAACAGCTGATATTTTTGAAAGTCTTCATCTAAATAATAAGATTTTAGTAATTAGCGGACCACATACTTTTGATGCTGGAGCAAAATATGCGATTGAAAGTTTAGAACAAAAAGATTTTGAAGTTGATGTTGTTATTGTCAAAGATGCTTCATTTGAAAGTGTTAGTGAAGTTGAAGAAAGTATCACTCATGAAACAACAGTTCTAGGTGTTGGTGGTGGAAAAGTTATTGATGTAGCTAAATATGCTTCATTTAATAAAAGTGTTTTCTTTGTTTCTATGCCAACAACTGCTTCTCACGATGGTATAGTATCTCCTCTCGCTTCAATTAAAAATCCTAACAGGTCTACTTCAGTTAAAGCTAATGCACCTATTGCACTTATTGGTGATAGTAAGATTATTGCAAATTCTCCATTTAAATTATTATCTGCAGGATGTGCAGATTTAATTTCAAATTTTACAGCTGTTAGAGATTGGGAATTGGCTCATCGTTTAAAATTTGAAGAATACAGCGAATCTGCAGCTTCACTTTCAATAATGTCTGCTAAAATGATTACAAATAACATAGAAAACATCAAACCAGGCCTTGAAGAAAGTGCACGTCTTGTTATGAAAACATTATTTAGTAGTGGTATGGCAATTAGTATTGCAGGTTCTAGTAGGCCAGCCAGTGGATCAGAGCATATGTTTTCCCATTCATTGGATAAAATTTTAGAAAAACCAAAATTGCATGGTGAACAATGTGGTGTTGGTTCTATTTTAATGATGGCTCTTTATGGTGGGGATTGGAAATTTATCAGAAATTGCCTAAAAGAAGTTGGTGCTCCGGTAAATGCAAAACAATTAGGTGTTAGTGATGATGTTATAATTGATGCATTAACTATGGCTCATACAATACGTCCTGAGAGATACACAATTTTGGGCGATAATGGAATGTCAGAAAAAGCTGCTTATGAATTAGCATATAATACTGAGGTGATTTAGATGATTACATTAATTGGTAAAGATTTGGCGCATAAAGGTAATGAATTTGTTTATTTGGGGCCGGCTAGTGAATGTGCGGACTGTAAGTTTAAATCATCATGTGTTGGAAATTTGGAACCAAATAGAAAATATGTTATTACTGATGTTAGAGATAATGAGCAAAATTGCCCAATTCATTCAGAAAATATTGTAGTTCCTGTAGATGTTGAAAGAGCAGAAATAGAATTGTTAACAACATCTAAAAATATTTTTGAAGGTTCTACATTCACATTTAATTCACATGAATGTGATGAATATTGTGAATTCAAGGATTTATGTTTCCCTGAAGGTTTGCTTGAAAATGATAAGTGCATTATAATAAAAAATCAAGGAAAAAATAAAGAGGAATGTAAAAAAGGTTATAAACTTAATAAACTTACTTTGGCTTTTGTTGTTTAAAGGTGTTATTATGAAAGATGCTAGTAAAAATGACTCTAGTAAGAAAAATGCAGGATATAAAGCTGCAGAATATGTTGAAGATGGAATGGTTTTAGGTCTTGGAACAGGATCTACAACCCATTATTTCATTGAAAAAGTTGGAAAAAGGATAGCTGAAGAAGGAATTAATGTTATGGGTATTCCCACTTCTTTTCAATCATTATTAATTGCTAAACAATGGAATATTCCGATTACAACTTTAGAAGAACATGACATTGATTTATCTGTCGATGGTGCAGATGAAGTAGATGGTGATTTTAATTTAATTAAAGGTGGTGGAGCAGCACACACTAAAGAAAAAATTGTAGATTATGCTGCTGATAAGTTTATAGTTATTGTTGATGAGTCTAAAGTTGTTGATAGTTTAGGTTCATTTCCAGTCCCAGTTGAAGTTCTTCCAGATGCATCTCGTATGGTTATTCAAACTTTGGAAGATATGGGTGCAAGTTGTGAAATTAGAATGGCTCAAAGAAAGGACGGTCCGGTAATAACTGATAATGGTAATTTTGTAATTGATGCTTCATTTGATAAAATTGATAGTCCAGCACATTTAGAAATTGATTTAAATTCAATTCCAGGTGTTGTTGAAAATGGTATTTTCTCCCAGATGGTTGATATGGTTATTGTTGGATTTGAAGATGCCACAAAAAATTTAGGTGATTAAATGCCAATTCCAGGTTTAGATCCTTATGATTTTAAAAATTTGTTTTATAAATTTGCTTTGTTAGTTGGGATTTTAATTATAATTTATTCTCTTCTTTGGATGTTTACTGTATTAAATATTATTCCAATTATCCTATTAACTATATTCCCACAAATTTTACTATTATTAATTGGTATATTTATTGTAATTATGGTATTATCAAAGAAAAATACTTATTAATTCTCTATCTTTCATTTATTTTAATTTGTATCTTTTATTTGAATAAAATGAGTGTTTAAAAAATAAAAAAGAAGTAAATGATAGAATCATTTACTTATTGAGTAACGGTAACTGTGTTTCCTATTGATGCATCACCATAACTTGAAGTTATAATATAAACACCAGGCATTAAATTAATATTCAATGCAGCAGTACCATTAATATTAGTTGTTCTTTGATAAAGTACACAGTTGATGTTAAAAGTAACATTTTGACCGGCATATGGATTTCCTTGAGCATCAACTAAATTAGCTTTAAATTGATCAGTAGTTCCATATTTTTTAGTTAAATCACTTGCAGTAAGTATAGGTAAAACAGTAATATTATTAGAAACCATTGAATCACCATACATTGCAGTAATTACATATTTACCTGGAGCTAAGTTAATGTTGAGTTTCGCATAACCTTCTGCATCAGTTAATCTTTTATACATTACTCCGTTGATATTAAATACTACAGTTTCGTTTGCACCAACTGCATTTCCTTTACTATCAAGAACTTTGACCCGGTATTGTGAGTTGTTTTTGAAGTGTTTTACCAAATCATTGTTTTCGGTTATTTGTGAAAGAACAGTAACATTATTGGAAGTCATCTCACTGTTAACAGGGTTAATTGCAGTTAAGGTATATACACCAGGATCTAAATTAATGTTTAATCTAGCAAGACCTTTATCTCCACTAACTTTACGGTTATACATTACTCCATTGATGTTGAATGTAACTTCGGTACCGTCAGGTAAGTAATTACCTTGATTGTCCACAAATGTTGCATAGTATTGTGTTCCGTTTTTGAACATTTTTGTAATATCACTACCATTAACTGTACTTAATACAGTTACAGCTGAACTAATCCTTGCAGGATCGTAAGTTTCATTACCTGCATAATTAACTTCTACAGGATATTTTCCAGAATCTAAATTAATAGCCATTGAAACAATACCATTTTTATCAGTAATGCGGGTGTAATTTGCACCATTTATTGAAATTTGGATGCTTGCATTAACTATTGGGGTTGAGTTTTGAGTTAATGTAATTACAAATCGGGTACCATTTTTATAATACATTTCTATTTCTGGAGCTTCAATATCGACAGCTTTAGTACTGTTTACAATAATTGTAGCTTCAACTTCTTTTTTACTTAGTTTATCATTTCCAGCAAAACTTACAACAATATCATATTCACCATTATTCAAAATAGTATTAATTGTTGCAGTACCGTTTGCATCTGTTGTTGCATTATATATTTCACCGTTAATTTCAAATGAAAGAGTTTGATTTGCTTGACCAATACCATTATTGTCTTTTAATATAGCTGAATAAGTTACATTAGTAGATGTTAAGTTTACATTATCAGCAATAATTGTTGCAGGAGCTAAATATGCGCCGTCACTGTAGACACCCTGAACATTTTTTGCACTTTGGAATTTTGAGTCTGCAAATGCAATGTAGGTTCCAAATGTTGGTGGGAATGGTAAAGTGTCTAATTTAAAATTGTTTGGACCGATAGTTACATTATAATATCCACCACCTAGTAAAACACCAATTCTACTGCCAGTACATGTATTGTTGAAGATATATTCTTCTCCAGAACCGTATGAGGTAATGGATGAAATTTTAGAATTAATGATGGTGTTATTATAAACTGTATGTCCTTTTGAGTGCATAAGGTAGATTCCTTCTTTTGAGCCGGTAATTGTATTGTTAAATACAGTAACATTTGGTCCGGTTCCGTGCCTTACATCAATACCATGATTTAATGCATTTGTTACTGTGTTATTTGCAATAATAGAATTTTTAGAACCAAAATTCATAATACCGGTTACATATTCATCGTGGATATTATTGTTGGTAACTACTGCATTAGTGTTGTATTGTAAGAAAATACCCCAAGTTGAACCGGAGATATCACAACCAGTTATAGTTATATTAGTATTTTTCTCAGCATATAGTCCTACAACTTTATATTCATCTGTAGTGGTAGTTACATTTGTCAAATCATATTCTGATTCATTACCCACAATATTTAAGTTATAAACTACTGGATTGGTACTGTTCAATACATATAATACTGCAAGTTGAGTAACACCATATCCACCATTTGCAGTGGTATTTCTAACTTTTGAAGGTATGTTTGATCCATTTGTTCCTTTATCGGGATATCCTACTAAAGTTGCATTATTTCCTATAATTTTGATATTTTTATCAGTATAAATACAAATGTTTTCATAAACTGCATTTGCTGCAAATTCAAGTGTATCTCCATTACTCATTGAATCAATGATGCTTTGAATTTGAGTACCTGTTGCTCCTTCAGGAACAGTAAAGATATTACCTGTTTCAGATAAGATTGCAGTATAATTTATATCAATGTCTTTTGGAACTGGTATGTTAGTAATATTGGTGTAAGTATCATTTGTATCAGATGAATCACTATATTTTCCAATCATATCGGTTGCACTTTGGTATTTGGATTCTGCAGTTGCAACGTAGTATACAAATGTTGGTGGGAATGGTAAGTTGTCTAAATTGAATTTGTTTTCACCAATGGTTATGTTTGAATATCCGCCACCTAATAATACACCAATTCTGGATTTAACCATGTTATTGTCATATATTTCTACTGAAGATGCACCATAACATGAAATTGAACTAATGGAACAATTGATAATGGTGTTCTGTGCTGCAGTATGTCCTTTTGAGTGCATAAGGTAAATTCCTTCTTTAGAACCGATAACTGTGTTATTTATTACTTGTACGTTTGGTCCGACTCCGTGTCTTACATCAATACCATGATTTTTAGCATTAATCACAGTATTGTTTGTAATTAAAGTTCTTGCAGAACCAAAGTTCAATAATCCTGTAGTAGTTTGATTTGCAATTGTATTGTCTGCAATATATCCATCATTGGAATAGGTCATGTAAATACCCCATGATGAGCCTTCAATTGTGTTATTGGTTATTTCTATATTATTTACTTTTTCAATGTATAGTGCAGCATTTGAATAAGTTGAAGTATCTTTACCTACAATTGTTAATCCACTAATTGAAAGATCAGTTGTATTTAAGAGATATACTGTTGCAAAATTAGTTACTGCATATCCTCCTTGTGCAGTTGTATCTCTTACTTTTGAAGGTATATGTGTATTATTGGCACCTGGACTGTCATAACCAATCAATGTTGCATTATTTCCAGTTATTGTAATACTTTTGTCTATATATATACAAATATCTGTATATACTCCGTTTTCAAAGACTAATTCATCTCCATCAGACATATTATTAATAGTGTTTTGAATGGTCGAACTGTTAGACCCGGCACTTATTGTATGTTGTGAAGCAGATATAACATTAGCATTTTCATTAATGGTTGATATTGCATCTTGTGTTGAGCTATTATTAGCTATATCTTCTGCAAATACAACACTTGAACTTAATGATATAATAAATGCTAATAAAATGGTAAATATTATCTTTTTTTTATTCATTTTATCTCTCAATATATATTAGTTTTCATATCATTATTCAATAAAATCGTGCTTTTTTAATAATTTCATGCAAAATAATTGAATATTGTTTAGTTTTTAACTATATTAAATGAATAGTATTATAGGTTTTTTATATAAAACAATTCATTTACATTTAATTTTATATGTTTATTTCATTAATAAATATTTTTATAAACAATGTTGTTTTTTTACGTATTAATTAATCGTATTTTTAGCATTTAAAAGAAGTATATAAAAAATTTTATATATACATGTGAATATAAACTTTATATGTATATAATTACTTATCGAGAGTAGATTTTATATGAATGTAAAGAAAGTTAATATCATATTAAAAATATTTATAATATGTTTTTTTACTTTATTCTTAATTTCAACGGTTTATGCTAGTGATGAATTAAGTTTAGCTAATAATGAAACACACTATTATATTACTTCTGATTTATCTAATGATAATATTCAAAATATGTTGGATAATTCAAATGATGGAGATACATTTGAATTCACATCAGGTGAATATAACAATATTTCATTAGTTATTGATAAGCCATTAAACATGATATCTAATGGTAGTACAATTAATACAGCTAATTTAATAGTTAATAAATCTAGTCAATTAGGAATAAGTGAAACTTTCGGATTCTATTTTACAAAAAATAGTGCAGGAAGTATTATGTCTGGTTTTAATATGGTATCTTCTAGTGATTATGCCATTATTGTTAATAGTTCAGATAATATATTAATTTCAGCCAATAATATTTCTGGTGCTACAAATAATGTTTTAGTTAGAAATTCTGATAATGTTAGTATTATTGATAATTATATATCAAAAGCTAAGAAAAACGGAATTCAGCTTCAAAATGTTAATAATTTGCTTTTATTAAATAATACTATTTTAAATAATGGACGTTCTGGTGTTGAAACTTCAAACATGTTTTATTCCAATTTCACTGAAAATCATATAGGATATAATGGATTTAATGGAATTTCAATGTATAATGGTTCATCATATAATGTTATTTCCCATAATTTTGGTTATGAAAATACAAATGGTATTTACATTTGTTGTCAATCTAGTCATGATCAAATAGTTGCTAATTCTTTTTATAATAATCGTAAAGATCCTAATTGTGAATTAGGTGGTTTTGAAACTGGTAATGGCGTATTGTTTGGTCCGGATTATCTTACTATGAGTAACTCTCCAATCAATATTGAATATAATTATTTAGCACATAATGAAAATTATCAGGCTAAAAACAATCCTGATTTAGGCACAACATTTAAATTAGGTGCAAATTATTATGATTCTGCTGATGATACAAGCACATATATATGTCCAATGCTTTTATCAAAGATTTTTATGAGATTGGATGTGATATCTGTTTCTAATGGTTTTGGTCTTCAAGTATTTGAAGGTAATCAAGCTGTGAATGATTTCGGAACTTTTGATGTGCAAGTCAATGTTGATGGAAATCAGTATACTGCTACTGTAAAAAATGGTAGGGCAGTCTTTGATGTTGATCCTAATACAGACCATGTTATCGAATACCAGGTAGGAGACCAGACAATTAGAAAAGAAGTAAAAGCCCAAGGAACTCAAAATAATAACCATGATTCTAATAATCAGGCAGGTTCCAATGAAGGATCTAGTGATTCAAGTTCTGATTCCGAATCTAATGGTGGTGATTCTCAAGATGGTACCAGTACAAATGAAGGCACAGGTAATGGTCAAGGTTCATCAACTGATTCATCTATTGCAAATTCTACTAATGTAAATGGTAATTCTCATAATTCAATAACAAATAATGCTGTTGAATCTGGTAATTATGGTTCTAATTCATCAGATGTTTATACACAATGTGAATCTGATAATGGTGAGAATCAATTATCAAATGGGGATGAAAATGTGAGAGATTCATCTGATTCCGAATCTAGTCAAGGTGATGAAGCTAGTGAAGGAAAAGCTTATGAAATATCTCCAATTAGCCAAATATCAAAATCAATAACAAATAACTCAGCTATTGTGGTTATTGCTATTATTGCGTTAGTTGTTATATTTATGTATGGTTATAGGCGTAAAAATGAATTCGATTAAATTTAACTTTTTTATTTTTTTATATTAGTTTTTATAAATTATAGTATGATGAAAATTAAAAACTCAAAACTTATTTTAGACACTAATAAAAACTTTGAAATAATAGATATCACTTCAAAAATTAATAATGAAATTAATATTAACATGGGAATAGCTAATATTTTTACAAAACATTCTACTTCAGCTATTGTTGTTAATGAAAACGAAAAAGGATTACTTAATGATTTGGAATTTTTATTGGAAAATTTGGTTTCAGATAAATATTCTTGGCAACATGATTTAATCGATAATAATGCAAAATCTCATTTAAAATCATTTTTATTATCTTCTGGTGAATCTATTCCGATTTTTAATGGTAATTTGGATTTGGGTGTTTGGCAGTCAGTATTTTTTGTTGAACTTGATGGGCCACGAAAAAATAGGACAATAGAGTTAACATTTATTGGTGAATAAAATGAAAAAAGCTTTAATAATTTTGATATTTGCCGTATTAATCATTATAATTTCGTTATGGTTAAGTAATTTGCCTTTCGATATTAATTACAATCATAATTTGAGTTATCAACAGACAGATATCCAAATGAAAAAATTATGGTATTGAGTTTATTTAACAATAATAGTAAAATTATCACAAATAAATAATCCCGGCATTAAATTAACTATTTTTCATAAAATAATTATTTTACTATTTTTGTATGAAATAATTCCAAAACTAGCATCCAGAACAGTTCCCTATCATCATGGGTGCCAATCTCATATCATTTTTCCGATAATTTATATAAATTTCATCATTGCTTACCAAGCATCTGCTGTTATTCATGAAAATACTTATTATGGCTTTAGTTTAAATATATTTTCAATGATGATTTTTCCTAATCGTATTTGATTATTGAATGGGAAGTGGTGCAGTTAGATGAATAAGGGCTTAAAACGAAAAATATTCATGTTTTCAGCATTGATTGGAGCAATGCTTTTTTACATGATTTTTTTTGGAAGGAAAAATATTGCAGTAGGGGTAATGATTATCATAGCTGCATTTATGAATCTAAATGATGATTTGTCATATAAGCCAGGTTTATCTTTTGTTAAGGTTTTGGGTTTATTGCAGATTCTAGGAATTGTTTCATATCTGAACAGCCCAATAACTATTGTTGGCTGCATTTTAACGTTTTTAGTTGTTTTTGGAACTACATTATCTTCATATCATCTGTTTAGAAGTGATGTTTATATGCCGTATCTGTTGTGTTATTTCATCATGTCGGCAAATCCTGTGACGCTTGAAAATTTGCCTGCAAGGCTTATGGCATTGACTTGTGGAGCAGTATTTATAGTTGGCTTAAATATCATCCTTAATAGGGATAAGCACCATAACCTCTCAAAGGAAACAATGGATAATCTTGTTGAGGAGCTGAACAAGTCAATAGATTTGAAATTAGATGGTAAGGATGTTCCTCGAGACAGTTTTAAAATAGCAAAGGAGTTCTATTTATCCTTGTTCCATAGGTTTGAATATAAATACTTCCCAAGTACAAAACAGCAATCTGTTCTCAATATTGTAAAAGCATTCCAATCTGTTGGATATCTCATCTCTCGAAGTGATTTATCAGATAATGAATTAAGATATATTAAAAAAGTCCTGTCTGAAATTAAGGAGATTAAAATCGAGGAGATTTTTGAAGGTGTTGAAATTGAGACAAAGGGAATGATGCATATTTTGTTAAATCTGGAAATCATTGTCAATGAGTTAAATAAGGATTTAAGTGATGAGTTTACAATTCCGGATAAAAAGATAATAATCCAATTATTCAAACCATTCAATAGAAAACAGTTCAACTTCCGTTCTGTCAAATTTATATTCGCATTTAAAATGGCATTGATAATGTTGGTATGGGAAGTATTAACATTACTTTTCAATTTGCCATTTACCAAATGGTTGTTTTTTGTAACCGTTTCAATGATGGTGCCGTATATTGACGATATGGCATATACTGCTCGAAAACGTATTCAAGCGACATTTTTAGGGATTTTTATTTTTACAATTCTCCTGATTGCCATGCCATTTATTCCAATATCCCAAAGAGCGGTGATTATTATTGTCGTAGTTATTTGTTTGTTTGTTTTCGTTTGGAAAATTAAGGATAGGTTAATCCGGAACACGGCGACAACACTAATATCTGTAACAACTTCATTATCATATATTAATGCTCCAGATGCAATCGCATTAAAAATATTGTGGGTGATTGTTGGTGTAGGTGCAGTTTCATTGTTCAACTTTAAGTTTTTACCATATTCGGTTGAAAAAGAAACAAAAAACAATTTGGAAAATTGCTATCGCTTCAATGAGAAATCAATTGATTTAATCCGGCAAAAATGTCATGGGGGCAATTCCGATGACAAAACAACCTTATTCGTCTCTGAAAGTATTGTCCGTGAAAACATTCAAGTGAATGATGATAATAGAGAATTATACAATCTACAATTCATGATTTCGAATTTATGTAATTTTATCTTATCTTATCTTGACATTAATGGAGATTCTGATGAATTGAACAATAATTTATTAGATATTATTGATAAAGATGCTAAGGTCAGTAATCATTTGGATTTGAAAGAGAGTGTAGTGGCATGGGCAATGAAATATGTAATGAACATGTTTAAAAAGGAGATGGAATTGATATGACAAAATTAGCTATGGATGATGAGGCTTCCGCTTTTGGATGAAAATGACTTTGCAAGCATAAATTATGAACAAGTCAATCAGATGGGGGATTTGTACATGGATGCAGGTTTCAACCATTTTGACACTGCATACTTGATTCTATAGTCTATTACTTAATGTTTTTACCATTTTGTAATATTATTCTTGGGCTATTATTCTCTTGTGAGTAATAAGGTTTACCAAGCTATCCCTCGT